>JAJXYG010000002.1 GCA_021780705.1 Bacteroidota bacterium | reverse complement strand
CAGTGGATCCTGGAAGACCACAAAGAATGGAAGGCCAATGTGTATGGCCAGTGTAAAAGCTGGCTTGACAAGGGCCTGCAGCCCAGGGCCATGACCCGGGACAGCAGCTGGGGGGTGAAGGTTCCTTTGGCAGATGCCCAGGGGAAGGTATTGTACGTATGGTTTGATGCCCCTATCGGTTATATTTCTGCCACCAAGGAATTATTGGAAAACTGGCAGGAATACTGGTACCAGAAGGATACCAAGCTGGTGCATTTCATCGGCAAGGACAATATTGTATTTCACTGTATCATTTTCCCCTCGATGCTGAAGGCACACGGAGATTTTGTATTGCCGGAAAATGTACCTGCCAACGAGTTCCTGAACATTGAAGGGCAAAAGGTCTCCACCAGCCGGAACTGGGCGGTGTGGGTCGATGAATACCTGAAGGATTTTCCGGGGCAGCAGGATGTCATGCGCTATGTACTCTGCGCCAATGCTCCGGAGACCAAAGACAATGATTTTACCTGGAAAGATTTCCAGGACCGAAATAACAGTGAGCTGGTATCCATATTCGGAAATTTTGTCAACCGGACCTTTGTACTGATGCACAAATTGTGCAAGGGCAAGGTTCCCCGGTTGCACGAGGACATCCTGGATGACAAGGACCGGGGGCTTATTTCGGAAATCGGTGCCTCTAAGGCAAGAATCGAGGGGTTGCTGGAGGAATTCAAGTTCCGGGACGCCCTGTTTGAGGTAATAGATCTGGCGCGAAAAGGCAATAAGTTCATGCAGGAAAAGGAGCCCTGGGCGGTAGCCAGGATCACCGACAGCCAGGGGCAGCCCACTGACGAAGCGCAAAAACAAATTGACAATTGCATCCACCTGTGTCTGCAATTGTGTGCCAACCTGGCCATTTTTATCAATCCCTTCCTGCCCTTTACCGCGAAAAAAATGCTGCACCTCATGAAGGTGACTGACAAGATTCTGGATTGGGAACACGGCGGAAAGATTAAATTATTGAGCGTGGGCTACAGCCTGAGAGCCCCGGAACTCCTGTTCAGAAAAATTGAGGACGAGGAGATTCGCCTTCAGGTCGAAAAGCTCAAGGCGGGATCGATTGCGGCCCAGGAGACCGAAGATGCTTCGGAAAAAAATCAAAATGCCACGGTGGATACAAATACTGAAAAAAAGGAGGCTGTTTCCCTGAAGCCCGCAATCAACTTTGACGATTTTGCAAAGATAGACCTGAGAACCGGGGTGATCCTTGCTGCCGAGAAAGTGCCGAAGGCAGACAAGCTGCTCAAGCTTGAAATCGACCTGGGTTTTGAAAAGAGAACCATCCTTTCGGGGATTGCCCAGCACTTTCAGCCCGAAGACCTCACCGGCAGGCAGGTGGTGGTGGTAGCCAATCTTGCTCCCCGGAAGATGAAAGGAATAGAAAGCAACGGGATGATCCTGATGGCTGAGGACGGGGACGGGAAATTGCATTTTGTCAGCCCGCAGGAGGGAATTTCTCCGGGGTCTACCGTGAATTAACCGATCACTCAAAAATATCCCCATGAAACAAAAAATTGGTTTCATTGGCCTGGGGAGCCTTGGCACCCCCATTGCCCTGAACCTGCTGGAAAGCGGCTATCCCCTGGTGGTATACAATCGCACCCTATCCAAAACAGCCCCCCTGAAAGAAAAGGGAGCTGAAGTCAGTCAATCCGTTGCTGCACTTGCCGCCCAGTGTGAGGTAGTACTCTCCATTGTTTCCGATGACAAGGCCCTGCGCCTGATTTGCGAAGGAGAGGGTGGTTTATTGTCTCACCTTCCGAAGGGCAGTCTGCACATCTCCCTGAGTACGATTCTGCCCAGGACTGCTGAAGACCTTGCCGCAAGCCATGGTGAAAAAAAATTGCAATACCTGGCCGCGCCGGTTTTCGGGAGACCCGAGGCCGCGGTGGTGCGCAAATTAAATTATGTCATTTCAGGCGAGGGGTCTGCGCGCACCAGGGCCACCCCTATTTTGAAAGATTCAGGGGGGATGAATGTATTTGATTACGGGGACATGATTACTGCGGCCAATACGGTAAAACTGTGCGGCAATTTCCTGATCGCCTCCGCCCTGGAAGCCATTGGTGAGAGCATTCAGCTGGCCCGCAAGAGCGGGATTGATCCCCACCAGATGTGGGGTATGTTTACCCAGACCCTGTTCAACAACCCGGTGTATGCCGGTTATAGCCAGATCATCCTGAAGGAACAATTTGAACCGGCTGCCTTTTCCATGAAACTGGGGCTGAAGGACATCAACCTGGTGCTGCAGCAAGCGACCTCGGCAGACCAAAATATGCCGTTGGCCTCCCTGATACACCAGAAGATGGACCAACTGGTTCGTGACGGAAAGGAAAATATTGACTGGGCCGCCTTTTCTCTGGAAGGGTCCTGACCCTGGATCCCGGACCGTGCCGGAGGCCTGCTCCTGAAATTTTTTTTGAGAACCGCACGAGGATTTTAATTAATTTCACCATAAATAGTTGTCTAACTAACTAATTTTTATGCAAAAGAGAACGATAAAGAAAGTGGCCGTGCTGGGAAGCGGAATCATGGGCAGCCGGATTGCCTGTCACTTTGCGGGAGTAGGACTTGAGGTACTCCTGCTCGATATTGCCCCCCGCTCCCTGACCGAGACAGAGCAAAAGAAGGGAATGACCCTTGCGGATACCGCCGTAAAGAACCGGATCGTCAATGAATCTCTGGCTACCGCGCTCAAATCGAGTCCTTCCCCGGTTTATTCCCCGGAGGTGGCGTCCCGGATCGCTACCGGCAACTTTGAAGACAATATGGCTGACATCCAGGGATGTGACTGGATCATAGAAGTGGTGGTGGAGCGACTGGATATCAAAAAGTCGGTCCTGGACCAGGTAGCGCAATATCGGAAGCCAGGCACCCTTATTACCTCAAATACCTCCGGGATTCCCATACACCTGATGGCTGAGGGAAGGAGTGAGGATTTCAGAAAGCATTTCTGCGGAACCCATTTCTTTAACCCGCCGAGGTATCTGCGGCTGCTGGAAGTAATCCCTACGGCTGATACGGATCCGGAAGTAGTGGACTTCCTGATGCATTACGGCGACCTGTACCTCGGCAAGACCACCGTGCTTTGCAAGGATACCCCTGCGTTTATTGCCAACCGGATCGGGGTGTTCAGCATCATGTCCATTTTCCACCTCATGGAAAAACTGCAGTTGGGAATTGATGAGATTGATTTGTTGACGGGGCCGGTGATGGGCCGACCCAAGTCGGCTACCTTCAGGACTGCCGACGTTGTGGGCATTGACACCCTGGTTAAAGTAGCCATTGGGGTGAAAGACAACTGTCCTTCAGATGAAGCCAGGGATATTTTTACGATTCCAGGGTGGTTGCAAAAGATGGTGGACCACCAGTGGCTGGGTGACAAAACCGGCCAGGGATTTTTCAAAAAAACCAAAGCTGCAGACGGTTCCAGGGAAATCCTCACCCTGAATCTGCAGACCTTTGAATATGCGGCCCGCAAAAGGCCCAAATTTCCTTCCATAGATGCGGCGAAGCCCATTGAAGAAATTATAGAAAGGATCCGGGTCCTGTCTGCAGGCAAAGACCGGGCGGGAGAATTTTACCGCCTCTTTCATTACAGTTTGTTTTCCTATATCTCTCACCGGATCCCTGAAATCAGCGATGAACTGTACCGGATCGATGATGCCATGAAGGCAGGTTTTGGCTGGGAGGTAGGACCCTTTGAATCCTGGGATGTATTGGGAGTGGGCCGCACCGTAAAGGCCATGAAGGAAGCAGGGTATGCCCCTGCTGCCTGGGTAGATGAATTTCTTCAGCAGGGTCATGATTCCTTTTACAAGGTCGAAAAGGCCAGACGGTATTATTATGATGTGGCCCAAAAGACCTACATGCCTGCTCCCGGAGGAGATGCCTTCATTATTCTCAGTGACCTGAAGGAGCAGACGGTTTGGAAGAACAGTGCCTGCAATCTATATGATATGGGTGGCGAGGTAGTGGGGCTGCAGTGGAATACCAAGATGGGGAGCATGGGCAGTGAGGTCCTGGAAGCCCTGAATGCGTCCATATCCCTGGCAGAGGAAAAGTTCAAGGGTCTGGTTATTGCCAATGAAGGTCCGCAGTTCAGTGCGGGAGCCAATGTAGCCATGATCTTTATGTATGCCACCGAACAGGATTTTGATGAACTTGGCATGGCCATACGCATGTTTCAAAATACCATGATGCGGGCAAGGTATTCTTCCATACCGGTGGTCATAGCCCCCCATGGGCTTGCCCTGGGTGGCGGTTGTGAATTATCCCTTCATAGCGACAAAATTCAGGCGGCGGCGGAAACCTATATCGGGCTGGTGGAACTGGGCGTGGGGCTGATTCCGGGAGGTGGGGGCACCAAGGAATTTACCCTGAGGGCGGCTGATGAAATGCATGAGGGTGAACCGGAAACCATCACCCTGCAAAAAAGGTTCCTCACCATTGGCACCGCCAAAGTCTCCACTTCGGCATTTGAAGCCTACGGGATGGGTATTTTAAGAAAAGGCAGGGACTCCGTTTCAATCAACCAGGGAAGAAGAATATCGGAGGCAAAACAAAGCGTGATTGACCTTTATGACCAGGGGTATACCACCCCGGTCAGAAGAACCGATGTCAAGGTGCTCGGACGTTCCGTCATGGGCGCCCTCTACGCGGGAATCAATCAAATGTACCGCGGGAATTACATCAGCGAGCATGATGTCAAGATCGCCAAGAAGCTGGCCTATGTCATGTGCGGGGGAGACTTGAGCGAACCTACCCGGGTCAGCGAACAATATCTTCTGGACCTGGAGCGGGAAGCCTTCCTGAGTCTTTGCGGAGAAAGAAAAACCCTTGAGAGAATCCAGAGCGTGCTTAAATCCGGCAAACCGATCAGAAATTAAACTCATGGGTGAGGCAGAAATAATTACGACCCGACAATTGCTCCTGATCCGGTCAGTGATCTATTTCTATGGCAAGGCGGCAGGTGAAATGCTCAGCCAGAGCGTGGCAAAGGATATTGAAGACCACTGGAACGAGCCTGCAGCCACGGTATATATACAACATGTTCCCTACGAGGTACTCTTTGATATCCGGGGTATCTTCTCCCCTGACCTCACCCCTTCTGCCGTATACGAAAACACCGATCCCCGTAACAATTATTTTCGAATAGAATCCTTTGCTTCCGGAAATATTTCCTTTGTCGACGGGCTGGGTTCCAACACCGGCTATTTCAAACTGGACAACCTGGTAAATCATTCCACCACTGCGGCACATGAATATGGCCACACCCTGGGTCTGGATCATCCCCGGAAACTCGACATAAGAGGACAGGGGGCTCCCGGAATCATGTATCCTAGAGGCACCCTGGTGGATCCTGAATATCAGTATGATCCGGCGATTCCCGCGGGTCAGACAGGAGGTACACTCAACCCGTATACGAGAAGGGTATTCCAGTCCGATATTGACCAGCTGAACTTACACAGGCTCTCCTTTAATTCCGGGCACAAGGCGAAGGTGGGGGATTTTTCGAGCATCTGGCATGAAGCCCATTGACCGGCTCCCGATCATTTACACATGGATTTTCAATCAGCTTCCATTATATTGCAGTAAATAAACCTGAAACGATGTCGATTCTCACGGTAGCGAACCTGTCCAAATCTTATGGAAAAATTCAGGCGCTAAAAAATGTGAGCCTTACCGTACCGGAGGGGTCTGTATTTGGAATACTAGGTCCTAACGGAAGTGGCAAGACGACGCTTTTGGCTTCAATCATGGACATCGTTAAACCCACCTCCGGGAGTTATCAGCTATTTGATGAAACGCCGACTGAAAAACAACGAAGCAGGATCGGCACCCTGCTGGAAACCCCTAACTTCTACCATTACCTTTCCGGGGTAAAGAACCTGGAGATTGCGGCTGCCGTCAAACAGCATGGGCGCTCCGATATTGAGGATGTCCTGAAAAAGGTTGACCTGACGGCCCGAAAGAATTCCCGGTTCAGCACCTATTCCCTGGGGATGAAACAGCGGCTGGCGATTGCTTCCTGTTTACTCGGAAACCCGGGAGTGCTGGTCTTTGACGAACCCACCAACGGGCTCGATCCGGTGGGGATTGCAGAGATCCGGGCATTGATGAAAAGGCTCCACTCGGAAGGAAAAACGATCATCATGGCAAGCCACCTGCTGGATGAGGTTGAAAAAGTCTGTACCCATGTGGCCATTTTGAGAAAGGGGGAACTGATCGCCTCCGGAGATGTCAATGAAATATTATCCAATGAAGACATGGTGGAACTCGATGCAGCCGATCCCGAAAAACTCCGGAAAGTCATGGAGCAGATGCCGGGGATGACCCGGGTGGTCAGGGAATCCGGCAGGACCCTGGTGTTTTTCCCTGTGGGTGCTGCCAATCTCGAATCCGTCAATTCACATTGTTTTACTCACGGGGTGGTACTCAATCACCTGATTTTGAAAAAGAAAAGCCTGGAGGCCAGGTTCTTTGAACTCACCAATAACTAACTGTCATGGTGCGCCTTTTAAAAATAGAGTGGCTTAAGGTAAAAGACTACAAAGCATTCTGGGTCTTTACCATCCTGTATGCCTTTGCCATACTGGGCATCAATTATGCCGGCTATTATATTAATGAACTGCGCCTGGAAAATCTCCCCCAGACGGGTTTGCTGGTAGGGTCACCCTACGCTTTTCCGAAAGTCTGGCAGACGGTGGGCTGGATGAGCAGCTGGTTGCTGTATTTTCCGGGTATATTATTTATCATGTTGCTCACCAATGAGTTCAACTTCAAGACCCACCGACAGAATATCATCGATGGATGGACCCGCTTTGAGTTCATTACGGTGAAGTTTGTCTTTGCCATCCTGTTCAGTCTGGCAGCCACCATTTTTAACGTGCTGGTCGCTTTGATGTTTGGACTGATTACTACCGGTTCTTCCTTCAGCCTCATGGGCATAGAAAATATCGGATACATTTTTATTCAGACGGTGGCCTATATCTCCTTTGCCATGTTCATGGGGATTCTTTTTCGAAGAAGCGGTGCTGCCGTGGCGGTATTCTTTCTCTATGGACTGATTTTTGAATGGCTGCTCACCCTGCTGATCAATTTAAAATTTGACCTGAGTCCGCTGGGGTATTTCCTGCCCCTGCAGGTTACCGATGTCATGTTGCCCATCCCTTTTGGCAACCAGGTCATTTATAAAGGGGCTCCGGATGAATATATCCTGGTGCTGGTAAGTATCCTCTATATCGGGGCCTACTATTTTTTCGCCATGCTGAAATTCACCAGGGAAGACCTTTGATCAGGCAGGAATATGCCCTGTCAGGAACGCTGTTCCAGCGCTGCGAGGGCCGACTCTATGCTGGGATATAAAAAGGTAAATCCGGATTCGCGGATTTTTCGGGAACTCACTGTGGCACTTTTCAACACTTCGATGCTTCTTTGCCCGAGGATCAGTTTTAAAATAAATCCCGGGACATGCACCGGGATGAAAAATTTGTGGCGGACTTTTTCTGCCATTTCGAGAATGAGTTTCCGGTTGGAGACGGGTACAGGTGCTACGGCATTATATACTCCGCTGATTTGGGAGTTTTCAATGGATTCCACAAACATCCGGCACAGGTCCTCCATATGAATCCAGCTGACCATTTGTCTGCCGCTTCCCATGATGGCCGCAATTCCCATTTTAAGGGGGCTTTTAAATTTCTCATAGGCGCCGCCGTCTGCGGATAATACAATCCCTGTCCTCAGTTTCACCATCCTGAGCGGCACCTCCCTGGGGATGGCAAGGCTGTTTTCCCAATCCAGGCAGGTAGCTGCCAGAAAACCATCTGCTGCCGGGTCCGTTTCAATGAACCCTTCCTTTCGGTGGAGCGGACTCGGGTCAGGCCCGTACCATCCTATGGCGGTGGCGGCCACCAGCACTCCGGCACGGCTCCCGCTTTCGGTATATGCCCGGACCAGGAGCCTGGAAGCCTTTGTCCGGCTGTTGACTATTTCCTGTTTATAGGCCTCGGTCCATTTTTGGTCGATCACCCCGGCTCCTGCAAGATGGACTATCGCATCTGCGGCCCTGAAAACCCCCGGGTCAAAAATTCCCTGGTAGACATCCCAGGTACTGTAGGTCACTCCCTGGGTTTGGGGAAAGGAGGATTTGTCGCGGGTCAGGACAATTACCTCATAATTACGGGCGGTCAAATGGCTTGTTAATTTTTGCCCTATCAGCCCTCTTCCGCCTGCAATCACAACTACTGGCATTTTTTTAACGTAAATTAGTATAGATCAAAAGTAGATTATTTCAATTTATGTATTAGGTTGCCACAAATAATTACTTTTATTATTCCAAATAACAGGCATGAAATTTTTATTCTTTTGGTGTACCCTGTTTTTGATTTCCCTGTCGGCCGCAGCCCAGGATATCAAATACTCAGATCCGGATCCTGCCGATGTCAATCTGACGAATTTTGACATTATCGGAAAGGTGAGCGGAAATTACCTGGTGTACAAAAATCTCAGGAACCGCAGGATATTGACCATATTCGATAATGATATGAAGGTCAAGGATGCCTTCAAGTTGCAGTTCATGCCGGACAGGACCCTGAGTGCAGAATTTATTGCCTATCCGGATTCCCTGTATGCCATTTACCAGTATCAGAAGAGGAGTGCCATGTATGCCATGGCAGTGGAAATGGATGGAAATGGAAAAGTGCTTCGCAAACCTTTTGCCCTGGACACCACCCATCTCGGATTCTTTTCAAATTCCAGAATCTACAATGTCATTTATAGCGAGGACCGTTCCAAGATCCTGCTCTACAAGATCCAGAAGAAGTATGAGACTTTCACCTTCACCACCCTGTTGTTCAATTCCAGTCTCCAGTTGCTGCACAAATCCGTAATCGGAACCAATTTTGATGATTACAGAAATTCCCTCAGTGATTTCTATGTGGACAATAACGGAAATTTTGTGTTTACCGTCGGAGACCGGCAGGATTCCCGGTACCTCCAGCAACAGCTGCTCCTTGCAGTGAAGCCTGCCGATGCAGACAGTATTGAACTGCACCCGGTCAATCTTTTTGGGAAGTACCTTAGCGAGGTATTTCTCAAAATTGACAACCTCAACCAGCGGTATGTCATCAATTCCCTTTATTACTCAAGGAAAAACAGCAATGTCGACGGCTTATTCAGTGCGTTCTGGGACATCCGGCAGGCAAGGATCGATTACCAGTCCATTCTTCCCTTTGATGAATCCCTTAAGAATCTTGCCAAATCGCAAGGTAATGCCCGCCAGGCATTCAACGACTATTTTATCAGGGATGTGATTTTAAAGAGGGATGGTGGATTTATTCTGACTGCCGAGGACCGTTCGGTCAATTACCGGTATAACGGTTACGGCTTCCCATTTGGCAGTCCCCTGTCGCCGTTTTCCTATTACAACCCCTATATTTATTCCCCGTACATGGGAGGATATTATAACCCCTATTACAATAACGGAGGGAACTCGCGGTATTATTATGACAACATTGCCGTATTTGATGTATCACCCGAGAGCAAGCTGAACTGGAAGACCGTGGTGACCAAATCCCAGTATGATGACAATACCGACAATTACCTGTCTTATTCCATCATGCTCACGGGTGGGAAGCTGCATTTTCTCTATAATGAGATGGACCGGCATTTTGAACTGCTGAAGGAACAAATCATGTCCCCGGATGGATCGGTGGTACGGGAACCGCCGTTCCGGAGTCTGGACAAGGGATATGAATTCATGCCCAAATATGCCAAGCAGGTCAGCTCCTATCAGATGGTGCTTCCCTGTACTTTTAGAAATTACATTTGCTTTTCCAAAATCGAATTCTGAGTTTCCGGGTCGGGGAGGTGCCCTGGATGTGGGACCAATTTCCTTTGATTCAGATTTTTATTTATTACTTTTCCAGAAAAGTTTTCCGTGATTGGCAAATTCAGGCTAAATAACCCCTTCAACACCTTCCTGCTCCTCATCTATGGGTTGTTGCTGAAGCTGGTCTGGTTCATTCATCCCCTGGTTCCCGTGGTGATGAACTCTGACGGGGTGCTGTACAACCGCATGCTCGGTTTCCTGAAGCCCTTCCTGGACCGGTATCCTGTAGTGTATTCACTCATATCTTTTCTCCTGTTATATACCCAGGCGCTGAGTTTCAACCAGTTGATCAATAATCGCCGGATGATGCAGAAGTCCAACTACCTCCCGGGGATGAGTTACCTGCTGATCACGTCTTTTTTTCCGGAATGGAATATACTCAGTTCGGCACTGATTCTCAATACCATGCTGATCTGGTTGTGGGCGAAAATCAGCAATCTGTATAATAATCCCCATGCCAAAACCACCTTGTATAATATCGGTTTGGTGCTGGGAATCAGCATGTTTCTGTATTTTCCCTCCATTGCATTTGTATTGCTGGTCGTATTTGCTCTCATCCTTACCCGGCCCTTCAGGATAGAGGAATGGTTTGTATCCGTACTCGGGGTGCTTACCCCCTGGTACCTCCTTTTTGCCTGGCTATTCCTGACCAATGCCCTCTATAACTATACGATGCCGCAGTTCAAGGCCAATTACGCCTTCATTATCAGCAATCACCTTTATTACCTCGGGATTATCCCGATCCTGTTTGCTGCCGTGATGGGAGGACTTTTTATTCAAATCTCTTCCCGCAAACAACTGGTCCAGGTCAGGAAGAACTGGGGCTTATTATTGCTTTATCTGATCACCGCCCTGCTGATCCCGTTTATCAACCGGGTGTATAATTTCCAATACTGGATCCTGGCGGCAGTTCCGCTTTCTGCCTTTGTGGCGTACTTCTTTTTTTACCCAACTAAAAAATGGTTTCCCCTATCTATTCACTGGCTGATGGTGGGTTTCATTTATTACTTAAGCTATCTGAAGCGATAAATCTTAGTATTTTTGCATTTCAAATAGAAATTCTCTCTTATATGAAATTCGGCGTCGTAGTATTCCCCGGTTCCAATTGTGACAGGGACATGATTCATGCTTTAAGGGATGACCTTCATCAGGAAGTACTTCCGCTCTGGCACAAAGACCGCGATCTCTCCATGTTTAGCACCCGGGATTGCATTGTCCTTCCGGGGGGATTTAGTTTTGGAGATTATTTGAGGTGCGGGGCCATTGCCCGATTCAGCCCCATGATGCAGAGTGTGATTGATTTTGCGGCCAGGGGCGGGAAAGTGTTTGGCGTCTGCAACGGCTTTCAGATTCTATGTGAAAGTGGGTTGCTCCCCGGAGCTTTGCTAAGAAATGGAAATATGCAATTTGTCTGCCGCAATGTGCTTATCACCGGTGAAGACAAGCAGGTCAGGAAGATTCCGGTAGCCCACGGTGATGGCAGGTACTATGCCAGCAGCCAGGTACTCGGGGAATTGGAAAAAAATAACCAGGTGATTTACCGGTATTGTGATTCAGGTGGAAATTTTCAGGATGCAGATTTTTCACCGAATGGAAGCCTGGACAATATTGCCGGCATTCGCAACAAGGAGGGGAATGTATTTGGCATGATGCCGCATCCGGAGCGGGCCTGCAGCGATGCATTGCAAAATATGGATGGCAGGGGCATCTTTTCGGAACTATTTTCTATAAACTAAAGTTAAATAAAACTCATTTTAACTCATGAATTCCCAAGGCAATCATTTTATGAATTATAATTGTTGAAATCTCTCCTGGTATGAAAAAATTTTTTTTAACGTTATTAGGCCTGTGTGTACTCACCATTACTTTCGGTCAAATCCTCAATCCTGTCAGATTCAGTTACGCTGCCCAGAAAAAAGGGGTCAATGAATATGTCCTGCACATCAGGACCTATGTGGATCCTAGCTGGCATATATACTCCATTTACAATCCGGATGGGGGAGCCCAGGCCACTGTACTGAATTTTAAAAAAGTGAAACCCGTTGGCAAGGCCAGAGAAGAGGGCAAGATGAAAGTGGTCTTTGAAAAGGAGTTCAATGTAAATCAAAAATACTTCGAAAATAATGTCGACTTCATGCAAACCGTGAGGGTGACCCCAGGCACCAAAGCAGTAGCGGGAACCATAGAATACATGGTGTGTAATGACCGGCAATGTCTGCCTCCCAAGACCATTGCTTTTAATATTGCGCTTTAGCGCCTGTCCGGACAGTTCATTTGGATAGAGGCTAATGGATTGATCCTTCCATCTTAAAATATTATGATGAAATCTTTTTTACCAATCAGAAGATTCCTTGTCATTGCCCTGATCCTTCTTTTAGGAATGCACCATGAGGCTTTTGCCCAGACTGGTGCCGCCCCGGTCCATGGACTCGGGGAGACCTTTCTTCAGGGACTTAAGTGGGGTTTTTTTGCGGTAATTCAGCCTTGCCTCTATGCCATGTTCCCGGTAACGGTCACTTTCTTTTTGAAAAGGAGTCAGTCCCGGGCCCAGGGGATTCGCAATGCCATCATTTATTCTTTGTCCATTGTGACCATCTTTACGGTATTCGCCTTTTTTCTGACCCTGATCTTTGGCAGCGATACCTTGTATCAGATTTCCACGAGTGCCCCGTTTAATATTTTTGTTTTTGTGCTGTTCATGATTTTTGGCATCTCCTTTCTGGGAGCCTTTGAAATTACCCTGCCTTCCTCCTGGACCAACAAGGTGGATTCAAAAGCCAGTGCGAACAGTATTTCGGGGATTTTCTTTATGGCGCTGACCCTGGTCCTGGTTTCCTTTTCCTGCACGGCGGCCTTCATTGGCAACCTGCTGGTGGATGTCACCCAGCAAAAGGCCCGGATGGGTCCTGTGGTGGGTTTTCTGGGATTTTCCATAGCCATTGCCCTTCCCTTTGCCCTTTTTGCATTCTTTCCGGGAATGCTGAACAAGATTGCCAAATCCGGCGGATGGCTGAATACGCTGAAGGTTTCCTTTGGTTTTATAGAAATTGCCATGGCCCTGAAATTCTTATCCAATGTGGACCTGGCTTATCATTGGAGGATATTGGACCGTGAGGTGTATTTGTCCTTGTGGATCATTATTGCCGGATTGCTTGGCTTTTACCTGTTGGGGAAGATCAAATTCAGCCATGACGACCATCTGCCGGTAAACGATTACGGGCATCCTTATCTCACTGTGACCAGGCTGTTTTTTGCCATTCTGGCCCTGGCATTTACCGTATATATGATTCCCGGATTGTGGGGTGCTCCCCTCAATGCGATCAGTGGCTGGTTGCCTGAAAACAAAACCCAGGATTTCAACCTGGAGAAGCTGATTCGCAATATTCAGTTAACCAATTCGGATTCCGGCTCAGATGCGTCCGGCACCCATACGATCGTGGTCACTCCGAAAAAGTACACGGACATTCTTTCCTCCGAGATTTCGGGGGTGCAAACTTTCTTTGATTTTGATGAAGCGGTAGCTGCCGCCAAAATAATGCACAAGCCCATAATGATTGACTTTACCGGTCACAGCTGTGCCAATTGCAGAAAAATGGAGGCCGAGGTCCTGTCCACTCCTCAGGTCAGCCGGAAGCTGCATGATGATTTCGTGGTAGCCTCCCTGTATGTGGATGAGAAGAAGGAACTTCCTGACAATGAAAAATACACCTCCAAATTTGACCAGTCCTATATTGACAATGTGGGGGCCAAAAACCTGGACTTTGAAGCGGTAATTGCCAACTCCAATGCGCAACCGCTGTATATTTTCACGGATGAAACCGGAAAGATCATTCAAAATGCCGGAGGGTATAATCCGGACAAACAGCGCTTTCTGGATATTCTGACCAAGGTGGCGGCGGTCAATAGCCAAAGGTTCCCCTCCTCTGCGGCCGTAATCAAATAGCACGAAGCTTTTAAGGCTATTTCACTCTCACGATATTTTTAATCGCAATAGGCGGGGTAAAACTCGTATTATAATCCGGCTGGGAGTGAATGTCTCTCACTATATCCATTCCGTCCACTACCCGCCCGAATGCGGCAAATCCCTGCCCGTCTGTATTGGCGTCTCCCCCATAATCATAATCCTTCTGATCGCCAATTACGATGAAAAACTCGGTGGTAGCCGTGTTAGGTCCGCTGCGGGCCATGGAAATCGTACCATCCCTATGAAGGATTCCGGTTTCTTTGGTAGTTTCCAGGGTAATACCGGGCAGGCCTGCCTGCAGTTTGCTTTTCGTCTGCCATATTCCACCCTGAATCAGATCGGATTTAAATCCGGCGGAAGGCTCATCTTCGGCCTTCAACACCCGGTAGAAGGAACCATTCTTATAGTATCCTGCATCCACATATTTGAGGAAATTGGCCACCGTGGCAGGCGCCTTGTCCGGAAATAGCTGCACGATAATATCTCCAAAATTGGTTTCGATCTTTACGCAGTCAGGGGGATAAACTTTATGTTTGCATGAGGTCCACATCACCCCGAGCGCCATTATAATAATCAAATACCTCTTTACCATAAATAATTGACTTTTAAAATTTCAATCACCTGACCCTCTGATCCTTGCGGGTCAAGATC
>JAJXYG010000138.1 GCA_021780705.1 Bacteroidota bacterium | reverse complement strand
CCCTCATGTTGGAGAGGGTAAACCTGCCGTCCGCCTGAGTCAATGTAGTATACACGCTTCCTGAAGGAACATGAATTGCCTTCACAGAAGCTCCCACCAGGGACTGGTTGTCAGAACCCCGAACCGTTCCGGTAATACTACTAGTCGTTACCTGGGCCTGAATGGCCATGGGCACCATGAGGAGGGCCAGGTAGGATAAGAATCTTTTGAATTTCATGATTTTTGCAGTTTTATGCGGCAAAGGAAAAGAAATTTTCACTTTCGCCTATTACAAATTATTAACAATTCAATGGCAAAAGCGTGACTTCCAATGCTGCTCAGCCAATATTAAATTAACATTAATTGTCATGAGTTTGGCTGGGAAATGCAATATATTAAAATTTAAAACATTATATTAATTACTGTTTATCTATATGTTAAATTATACTATCGGACCAGAAGGGTGGTATTTGTCTTGGGATCGATGTCAATCCTGGCATTCCCGATGTTCGGGGAAACCGACTGACTGGAATGGGTAGGGTCCCTGATTGAGAGAGGGTAGCCGGGCAAAAATTATGGCTTTTTTTATCGGCATTTACCGATCCCAAACAGCTATCTTTGCAGATAAATTTTTGGCTATGCTGGATTCGATTGAAAGTGCAGTAGAAGATATTAAGCAAGGAAAACTGGTGATTGTGGTGGATGATGAGGACCGTGAAAATGAAGGTGATTTTATCACCTCAGCAAAGAATGCCACCCCTGAAATCATCAATTTCATGAGCAAGTTTGGAAGGGGGCTTATTTGTGCGCCTCTGTCCGAAAGGAGATGCCGGGAACTGGACCTGGAATTGATGGTCAATGAAAATACCGCCCTCCATGAGACCCCCTTCACTGTAAGCGTGGATTTGCTGGGCCATGGATGTACTACCGGAATTTCTGCCCATGACCGCTCCAGAACCGTACAGGCACTGATTGATCCTCAGACCCAACCCAGGGACCTGGGCAGACCGGGCCATATTTTTCCACTTCGCGCCCGCAATGGAGGGGTGCTGCGCCGGACCGGCCATACCGAGGCCACCATTGACCTTTCAAAACTCGCTGGTCACGGGGAAGCAGGAATCCTGGTAGAGATCATGAATGAGGATGGTACGATGGCCAGGTTACCCGAACTGCAGATTATTGCCCAGCAGCACGGTTTGAAATTGGTTTCCATTAAGGATCTCATCGCCTACCGCCTTGAAAAAGAGACCCTTATCCAGGAAGATGTCCGGGTACAGCTACCCACCAAATATGGAAATTTTGAGCTGATTGCCTTCAAACAGATCAATACTGGTGAGGAACACCTTGCCCTGAAAAAAGGCGAGTGGAACAAGGACGAACCGGTTCTGGTCAGGGTCCATTCCAGCTGTATGACCGGCGATATCCTGGGTTCCCTACGATGCGATTGCGGAGACCAACTTCATGCCGCCATGAAAATGGTCGAAGAAGAAGGAAAAGGAGTCGTGCTCTATATGAATCAGGAAGGAAGAGGAATTGGCCTGTTAAATAAATTAAGAGCCTACAAACTCCAGGAAGAGGGGCTCGATACAGTGGAAGCCAACCTAAAATTGGGATTTGGAATGGATGAAAGGGATTATGGAGTGGGAGCCCAGATTCTAAGACACCTCGGAATTTCCAAAATCAAGCTGATCAGCAATAATCCCAGAAAGAGGGCAGGATTGCTCGGATACGGGCTGGAGATTGTGGATTGCATTCCCATTGAAATCAAACCCAACCAACACAACCAAAAATACCTGACCACCAAAAGAGACAAGTTGGGACATAAGATACTACAACCTGGAAAGATCTAGGGAGGTGCTTTTGCCTTTAATGCAAGCTATGAGAGTCCCATAGCGGTCCATGGGGATACCGCAATTGTTTTCATTTTTTCTTCGGAGGCACTTTTCGATGCTTCCTTTTCTTATCGTTTATAAAGAATGCGCCGATTGAATCAGCTTCCTTGCTATAGGAAAGCTGTATACCGGTCCGGTTCCTGCGGGTGATACCTGAGATGTCTCCCAGGTCTGCATCGCTGCGGTTGAATCCAATTACCCGGAACCTGCCATCGGGGGAAATCAGGTATTCAAAGGATACATCGGGGGAGAATAGGAAGTTGGCGTTTGAATTGGTAGTGGTTTGGGCCAGCCGGTAATCGACATTCCCCCCGAATTTTACAAGCAATCGGTTTTTAAGGAAGGAGGTCCTGAATCCGAATGCGCCGACATTCTGGATTTCCTTGGGGGTATTGCCTTTGATAAAGTTGAAGTCAGTGGTATTTACATTGGTGTAGAGATTTACTGAATGAGTCTTGAATAATTGCTGCACCCAGGTATTCAGGGAGGAAGAAAGGGTTGCAGAGAGAATCTGACCTACGCTCCTGGCCACCAGACTTCCGGTGGAAGTGCCACTCAGCAGATTCTGCTGATTGGTCATAAAAGAATTGAATAGCAACAGTGAGGTCACCTGGCGGTTCAGCTCATTTTGATCGGACTGAAAGTTTTTCAGGTACTCATTGGCGATAGGGTCTGTTTTCAGCGGGTTGCCAAAGGGGAACTGGAATTCAAATTCAGGACGTGGATCCCGAAGGGTTCCTCCCAGTTTGAAAATAATGTCTACATCCCCGGTAGTGTTGGTGGGACCGGCACTGGTGGGGATGCTGCTCAGATCCACACCCTGGGCAGTATAAATGGCATCAATGTTCAGATTGGCCAGATAAGGATCCCCCTGCCACTCGATATACCCCTTTTGAAGGGTAAAAGGTGTTTTGGATATTGTCTGAAAATTGAAAGTATAGCTTCCCTGTTCTATATCGTATCGTCCCCGGATGGTGGTCGGATCTATAGTACCACTGGTGATGTTGAGTTTTCCACTACCCTGGGCCCTGATAATATCCCCCGTCACCTCATCCAGGATCACATAAATCTTGGCATAGGGGTTTGCGGTCAAAGACATGTCTACCTTAATATTGGCATTCTGCTTTCGGGATAGATCTGCGCGCATTTCATGACCAAATTTGGCAAATTCAATGTAATCCAGCGAACCGGTCTCAGCGGTTTCATTGGTCGGCAGGTAGATCAGGCTGCTGTCGGTAGGTTCCCCGGAAATAGTCATTTTCATATCGTTGGAAAAGCCGTCCAGGGACATTTCTGCGCTTCCGATCACCTTTCCATAGAATTCAGAATTGTCCCTGGCAGTGGTATTCAACAAGAGGAATTTAGCCGGAAAATTGCCTCTGGGATTGGTCCTGAAATGCACGTCGTTAAAAAAGAAATTATCAAAGAAGTTGTGGTATATCTTACCCGATACAGTTGCGGTATTGCCTAGGGTATCTTCAATGGTCAGTGCACCCAGGTCAATTTCATCAGGGTTGAAATCAATCCGGGTATCATTCAAGAGCCGGTACCGGCATTGGGTATAATCCACCGTAAGGGCAGTATTGTTAAGTACCACAGAACCGGTGAGTTTGGTGTTGGAGGTGGTTCCCGAAAGCACCAGGTCCCCGGTAGCCTGCCCGGTTACCCCGCTAAAAATATCCTGCAGATAGGTATTGAGAAATGCTATCTGGGATTGCTGCAGG
>JAJXYG010000245.1 GCA_021780705.1 Bacteroidota bacterium | reverse complement strand
AACCCCTATTTTTCTACCAATATGGGAAAACCCATGGAATCCCTGCCCCATTTAATCTTCAATTATGCCATGAGTGCCTATGACGACTGGCACAATCTGGCCTGGGGGGCGGCCTTTATACTTCTTCTTTGGGTACTTTTGCTGAATATCATTACTAAGATCTCAACAAGGAAATGGAAAATACAATTTTAAAGGCTATAGATTTTGATGCATACTTCGGGGAAAACCATGTGGTCAAAAAGGTCAATATAGAAATCCCGAAAAATGATGTCATTGCCGTGATGGGGCCTTCGGGTTGCGGTAAAACCACCTTCCTGCGTTGTATCAACCGGATGCATGAACTGATCGAGGGAGCTACGGCCAAAGGCAAGATGATGCTGCATAATGAGGATGTATATGAAATGCACCCTATATATGTACGCCATAAAATCGGGATGGTATTCCAGCGCCCCAATCCATTTCCCAACCTGAGCATATATGACAATGTCATCGCCGGTTATAAATTGAACGGGATGAAAATTGTCAAGCATGAGCGGGATGCCATCGTGGAGAATAGCTTGCAAAAAGCAGCCCTCTGGAATGAGGTGAAAGACTCCCTGCACAAAAAGGGGACCTTCCTGTCCGGGGGACAGCAGCAGCGTCTCTGCATTGCCAGGGCCATTGCCATGGAACCCGAAGTATTGCTGCTGGATGAGCCCACCTCCGCCCTGGATCCGATTTCCACTTCCAGCATCGAAGTATTGCTTCAGGAGCTCAAAAAGAATTATACACTCATTGTAGTTACCCATAATATGCAACAGGCTGCCAGAGTGAGCGATAAAACGGCATTTTTTTATTTGGGAGAATTGATCGAATTTGATGATACAAAAAAGATGTTTACCAACCCGAGAGATACCCGGACCCAGAATTACATCACCGGGCGTTTCAGTTAATACCCTCATAATCCAAAGACCATGACACAATTCGAAACAGAAATAGGAGATGTAAAGGCAGAGGTGATCAATATGTGGAAACTGGTGTTGTCCCAGTTGGATAAGGCGAAGAATTCCCTGCTCACCTATAACAAGGACCTGGCCCATGAAGTCATTGCCAGGGAAAAAAGAGTCAATGCGCTGGAATTGAAAATTGACCGCGACTGTGAAAACATATTTGCACTCTACTGCCCGGTAGCCATTGACCTGAGGTTCCTGCTGGCGGTACTCAAGATTAACAACAACCTGGAGCGCATCGGAGATATTGCCGACGGGATTGCCCGCTATATCGTGGATACAAATGAAAAATTCAGTGCCGAAGCCCTTGAGATGACCGAACTCATCAAGATGTTCGATGAATCCATTTCCATCCTCTCGGATTCGGAAGCGGCCTTTGAATTTGAAAATACCCTGCTTGCCCGTACCATTTTTTCCCGGGATGAGGAAGTGCTCGATGAAATTAACCGGAACGCAGATGACAATATAGCCGCCCTGATCAGAAAAAATCCGGACCGGATCAGTGAAGCCCTTTATATCCTCTCTATCATACGCAAACTGGAAAGGGTAGGGGATCAATGTAAAAATATCGCCGAAGAAATCATTTTCTATTTCGAGGCCAAAGTATTGAAACACCAGTAAGGACTCCATTATTTCCCTACGTTAAGATAAGTGTTAAATATTTCCGTAAGCAAACAGCTACACACTTAACTGCACCACCCTCCATTCCTGATGGGTGGTTTTTTGTTAATTTTACCCCCATAACCAGAGCGGTGTTCTTGTCTGAATATAGCGGGAAAGGACACCTGCCGGCAACTCCAACACAATATGATGTTCTCTGAAATCTTCCGAAAGAACCGGTACTTCACAGCAGGTTTCCTGGTCTTCCTGATCGCACTGGTCTGGGTCATGGCCACCTATTCCAAGGCAGACGGCTTCTACCTGCTGAACCCCTGGCACCCCAAGGCACTCGATGATTTCTTCATCTATTATACCAATCTTGGCAATGGATTTTTTTCTGTGGTCGTCTCACTGGGGCTCTTTGCCTTCCGCAAGCGCTTTTTGGCCCTGATGGTCATGGTGGACTACGCCATCTCAGGCATATTGGCCCAGGTGCTCAAACACCTCATTTCAGAGGCAAGGCCCGCCATTTATCTCAAGGATTCCTCCTACCCTTATTTCATAGACCATGTAACCCTGCATAATTTCCAGTCCTTCCCCTCGGGTCACACGGCCTCCGCCTTTGCCCTGGCTACCGCACTGGCCCTGGCTACCAAAAACCGGATGTACGGATTGCTGTTCCTGCTGGGGGCGATCATGGTGGGATATAGCAGGATCTATCTCGGGCAGCATTTTCCGGACGACGTCCTGGTAGGATCGCTGCTCGGATTTGTCACTTCGGTACTCTGCTGGAAATATTGGGAAACCCCTTTTCGAAAATTTACTGCCCCCCGGGTGAAGGGTTAGACCGCCTGGGTCCTTGCGACCGGCAGGGTGAAGCCAAAGGTGGTCCCCACATCGGTTTTACTTCTTACGTGAATGGCTTCTTCATGGGCCTCGACGATGTGCTTGGCAATTGACAATCCCAGTCCGGAACCTCCCACCTTGCGGGTGCGGGCCAGGTCGGTCCGGTAAAACCGTTCAAAGATGCGGGGCAGGTGCTCCTCTGCAATCCCGTTGCCATTGTCACTGATCTCCACCAGCACCTTCTTGCCGTCAATTTTATAGGCGCTTCCCTCAATGATCCCGTTTTGCTTTCCGTACTTGATGGCATTGTCGATAAAATTGATCAGCACCTGCCGGATCTTTTCCTTGTCGCCATAGACTGTAAGCGGCAATTCACAACCCTTCTTGATAAAGCACTTGATATTTTTTTCATCGGCCCTGATCGACAAAGACTCAAATACCTCCTTGATGACATCCTGGATCACAAAGTTCTCTTTGATCAGCATCTGCTCCCCGCTTTCCAGCTTGGTGATCTCGTCGAGGTCTTCCAGCAGGTTGACCAGCCGGTCGATGTTGCGGGACGCATTGTTCAGAAATTTCTTGCTGACTTCCTGGTTGTTGAACGCCCCGCCGAGCAGGGTGTCTACATAACCCTGGATCGCAAAAATCGGGGTCTTCAGTTCATGGGACAGGTTCAGCAGGAACTCCTTGCGGAAGGCCTCATTTCTTTTGAGCACCTCGATTTCTTCTTTTCTCTGGACGGCCCATTTCTGCACGTCCTCACTGACCTCTTCGATAGATTTCTGGGGGATGATATTTTTGTAATAGTATTCTTCTTTCTTGCTGGCCTTGGTCTGATAGATCAGTTTGTAGATCAGCTTGATCTTGCGGTACACAAACCGCTGGATCATCACATAGACCGATATATAGGAGACTATGCTTAATATGATAAAGACCGTAATGGAAGGTCCCAGCCCCTCCCCATAGAACAGCACCACGAGCCCGCCCAAAAGGGCGATCGGAAAGGAAGCGACTGCTGCAACCTGTTGAGGTGAAAAATTTTTGGCCGTGAACATACGATTTTGAAAATTAAATGGTCTTTCAGGCGCTCACATACACTGACCCCATACCCGATCCCGACTTCTCCGGGACAATTACCATCCCAGGATCCAGGCAAATATCAGGGGGG
>JAJXYG010000067.1 GCA_021780705.1 Bacteroidota bacterium | reverse complement strand
AAATATGGCGGCTTTTGCATTCAGGGTATCAAAGATGGTTTCTACCAGTAGCAGGTCGACCCCTCCGTCTGCCAGGCCGCGGACCTGCTCATAATAGGCCTCGCTTACCTGGTCGAAAGTTACCGACCTGAACCCGGGATTATTGACATCGGGTGAGATGCTCAGGGTCTTGTTCAAAGGCCCGATGGCCCCTGCGATAAATTTTCGATCCGAATCCGGGTGGGCGGTCCGGTACTTTTCAATAGCCCGCCGAGCACAACCCGCAGCAGCCACATTGAGTTCATAGGCCAGGGATTGCATGTCATAGTCGGCCTGGGCAATGGAAGTGCTGCTGAAGGTATTGGTTTCAATGATATCCGCACCCGCTTCCAGGTATTCGAGATGGATGGCTTCGATGACATCCGGGCGGGTGAGGCTGAGCAGGTCATTATTTCCCTTCAGGTCCTTTTCCCAGACCTGGAAACGGGCCCCGCGAAAATCCTTTTCCTCCAGCTTGTATCGCTGGATCATGGTACCCATGGCCCCGTCAATTATCAAAATCCGCTTGTCAAGAAATTGCTGTATCGTTTTTTCCATGTGGATCGGTTTAATTATTAATACCCCTTTCCAAAAGTCTCACAGGGTTCCGGCAGGGATAATCCGGATGGTCCTGAATTCAGGTTCAGCAATTTTGCCAACAAATTTGCGGGAAGTACGATCAACGAAAGGTATTCTGTGAAAGAGACGGTAGAATTTTTCGTTTATTAGTTCAATACGTTCATCCGCTTCGGGCAAAAAAGAGCTGAACAATAAACAAATCCGCCCTTTTTGTGCTGCGAAATTACCACAATGGCTTTGTTTGACAAAAAATTGAATCGGGCAGCCAGATTCAGGATACAGCCCCGGTAGGCTCCGCACTTCCGGCGGACCGGGCAATCTTCCCAATCGTCAGGCCCTGGACCAGGATGGAAAAAAGCACCACGCTATAGGTGATGGATACCAGGGTCTCCCCGTACATGCTGGCCGGAAGAGAAAGGGCGAGGGCCACGGAAATCCCGCCCCGAAGACCTCCCCAGGTCAGGATCATGACTTCCGACCGCTTGAAGGTTTTGCGGTAGTTGAGTACCACTATGGGAAGAAATACGGAAATGAATCGGGCGAAAAGCACGATGACAATGGTGAGGCAACCCAGCCAGAACAGGGTATGATTGAAGGGTATGATCAACATTTCAAAACCCATCAACAGGAATAAAATGGCATTCATCACTTCATCGACCATCTCCCAGAATTTGTTGATATAGTCCCGGGTGATCTCACTTACCCCTGTATCCAGGCTTTTGTTGCCGGTGATCAGCCCCGCTACCACCATGGCCAGGGGGCCGCTTACGTGGAGCCATCCCGCAACGGTATAGCCTCCCATCACGATGGCCAGGGTGATCATGACTTCCACTACGTAATTATTGATCGATTTCAGCGCCAGAAACCCGGCATATCCGAGGAGCCAGCCAAAGACAAGCCCGCCTACCGCTTCCTTTATAAACAGCCATCCGATGGAAGATACACTGATGTCGGCTGAACCCATCCGGGCCACTTCATAGAAAGTCAGGAACAGGACCACTGCCACCCCGTCATTGAAAAGACTTTCCCCACTGATCCGGGTCTCCAGGGAAGGGGGAATACCGGCCTTCTTGAGGATCCCGATGACGGCAATAGGGTCCGTCGGAGAAATCAGGGAGCCAAACAGGAGGCAATACAAAAAGTGGATCTCCATGCCAAAAAGGTGTACGACAAAAAAGATCAGCGTAGCCACCAGGAAGGTGGAAATCAGCATCCCTATGGTAGAAAAGGTAATGATGGAAATTCTTTCCTTCTTGAGTTTTTTCAGGTCCACATGAATGGCGGCGGCAAACAGCAGGAAGCTCAGCATTACCTTGAGCACCACCGTATTGAAATCAATGGCACTGACAGACTGGATCGAACGGTTGAATATCTCCGGAAAAATCTTTCCCAGGCCCACCACCACCAGGGAGGCCACCAGGGAAATCAGCATAATGCCGATAACCCCCGGCAGCCGGATAAACCGGTGATTGAGATAGCCGAACACTGCCGCCAGCACAATCATCAGGGTAATGATATTGTATATTTCCATTAAAGTGAATCTAAAAAATTCAAAAAGAGGGTCGGAAGGTATTTCTGGCGGGATTTCCAGGACCAGTTTAGGGGTTATTTACAACAATCCTTTTCGCGTACAAACAGATATTTGAATATCCTCCAGCAAAAATTCCTGATATTTTGTATGGTAGTCGTCATCAGAAATGGGTTGAGAGGTGACGGGCTGACCTCCTGTTCAAAATTACACAATTCCGGTCAACCGGCCATCGGTCAGGACAGGGACTCCGCCTTATAGCCTGCTTCGGCCACGATATCCCGTACGGCTTCCCTGGAAAGTGAATCGGTCTGGACGCTCAGTTTTCTTTCGGGGCTGGTCAGGTCTACTTCCCAGTGTACAATTTCCGGGTGTTTTGCCAGGACCGGGGTCACCTTGGCTACACAATTATTGCACATGATGTTGGTCTTGAATTGATAATTTTCCATAGCGATCTATTTTCTTTATAAAAAAAATTAACAGTCTTTTTGTTCACAATTGGCAGTCTCGGTTTCAATTTCAATGGTACTGTGATGGATCTGGTGGTGCAAAAGGGTATGCTTGAGCCGCCGGACCAGGGCCATTTTTTCCGAAAAACTCAGGCCTTCACTCAAAGACACATGAGCGGTAAGGGCATTTTCGGTAGTGCTCAATGCCCAGATATGGATGTGGTGCACCTCCACAATATCCTTCTGCTGCATGATCAGGTCCCGGATGTCCGAAATGGAAATATCCGGCGGCACCGCGTCCACACTTAATTTGAAACTATGGGTTAGCAGGGACCAGGTACTCAGCAATATCACTACCATGACTACCAGCCCGATTAGTGGATCCACCCAGTACCAATGGGTCCAGATGATGACGATTCCACCGGCTACTACCCCTGCAGAAACCAGGGCGTCGCTCATCATGTGCAGGTAAGCACTTTTGATATTCAGGTCGGACTTCCTGCTTTTAAAGAACATGAGAGCCGTCAGCACATTGACCACGATCCCCACCGCGGCTACCCAGGCAATAACTCCCCCTTTTACAAATTCAGGGTGGATCAGCCGGTGCACTGACTCAAATCCCAGGATACCCACGGTAATGAGCAAAAACACCGCATTGAAAAGAGCCGCCAGAATGGTAGTCTTCTTGTATCCGTAGGTGAACGTATCGTTGGATTTCTTTTTGGCCAGCCTGAACGCAATCAGCGACAGCAGCAGACTTGCCACATCACTGAGATTGTGTCCTGCGTCGGTGAGCAGCGACATGGAATTATTCAGAATCCCCACCACGATTTCAATCAGGACGAAAACGACATTGAGTCCAATCCCCACCTTGAAAGCCCGGTTATGATCGGAAGCCCACATTTCCTCCCCGGGGGGATGATGATGGTGGTGGCTATGGTCGTGTTGATGGCTCATGTCGATTTATACTCCTGTGGTTGGATGTTTGCTCCTGGATTTCTGTTAAAGGCTGCAATTTAGGACTTATAGT
>JAJXYG010000163.1 GCA_021780705.1 Bacteroidota bacterium | reverse complement strand
AGCCCTTTAAGGAAGGAAACAATGCCGCCATGTTCCGGGGTGGCGCCACCTTTGCAGACGCCATCACATTTGGGGCCGATAAGGTGGAAAAGAAACTCCTGGAGGACTTTGGAAAAGTTCGTGGAAAAAAGATCGTCAAATACAACGCTGAATCAGATTTGACTGATTACCTGCAACTCTATAGTGATCTATGCGAACGTTGATCCGGTGGGTACGTTGTTCTAAGCCTGCGTGTGATAATTCCAGCCGCTCTTCCTGAACCTTTACCCCTCCCAGAACCAACCTGTGAAATTGTATTTTGACTAATCAAAGTGAAGACATAATTTTGCCCTTCCCAAAAATTGCAACATGCCCTATTTATTTACATCAGAATCCGTAAGCGAAGGTCATCCCGATAAGGTGGCAGACCAGATCAGTGATGCACTCATAGATAATTTCCTGGCATTTGACCCCAATAGCAAGGTGGCCTGTGAAACCCTGGTTACTACCGGGCAGGTAGTACTTGCCGGTGAAGTCAAATCCAAGGCTTACCTGGATGTGCAGGAAATTGCCCGTGAAGTCATCCGCAAGATCGGCTATACCAAAAGTGAATACATGTTTGAGGCCAACTCATGTGGCATTTTTTCTGCCATTCATGAGCAGTCTTCTGATATCAACCAGGGAGTGGACCGCAAAGTGAAAGCTGAACAGGGTGCGGGCGATCAGGGCATGATGTTCGGTTATGCCACCAATGAAACGGAAAATTATATGCCTCTGGCACTTGATATTGCCCATAGTCTGCTGATCGAACTAGCCATATTAAGAAGGGAGAATAAGGAAATCAAATACCTGAGGCCCGACGCAAAAAGCCAGGTAACACTGGAATACGGTGATGACGGCAAGCCCAAAAGGATTGATGCCATAGTAATCTCAACCCAGCATGATGAATTCGCTTCTGAAGAAAAAATGCTCAAAAAGATTACCGCGGATGTGAAAAGGATTTTGATTCCCAGGATGAAGAACCGGTACCCCCAGTACGCGCACTTTTTCAATGATAAAATCAAGTATCATATCAATCCAACTGGCAAATTTGTGATCGGTGGTCCTCATGGAGATACCGGTCTTACCGGCAGAAAGATAATCGTGGATACCTACGGCGGAAAGGGAGCGCATGGGGGAGGCGCTTTTAGCGGAAAAGATCCCAGTAAAGTGGACCGGAGCGCGGCTTATGCTACCCGCCATATTGCCAAAAACCTGGTAGCTGCCGGGGTTTGTGATGAAGTTCTGGTTCAGGTTTCCTATGCAATAGGCGTAGCGCAACCCACCAGTATTTTTGTGGAAACTTTTGGAACGAGCAAAGTAGGACTTTCCGACGGAGAGATTGCTGGTAAGGTTGGGGCCATTTTTGACATGCGTCCTTATTTCATTGAACAGCGTTTGAAATTGCGTAGTCCGATATACCAGGAAACTGCCTCCTATGGCCATATGGGAAGAAAAAATGAAATCAAGGAAAAGGTATTTAACCTTCCTAATGGATCACCCAAGAAGGTGAAGGTGGAGCTCTTTACCTGGGAAAAGCTGGATTATGTAGACAAGGTTAAAAAGGCTTTTGGCATTAAATAAGCGCTAATACATTTTAAAAAAACCCTCCCGAGTGAGGGTTTTTTGTTGGATCCTTTTTTCAGTAATTTTATACATTGAGATACCGCAGCAAATCCTTTGGCCAACCTAAACGACCAAAGAAAAATCTACTAATTGCAGGAATTCCTGCCGTAATCCAGGCCCTGGAATCCGGGCAACAGCTGGAGTGTATCTACCTGCAGCAAAACCTAAACCAGGAAACCGGAGCATTGCGCCATGCGGCTGACCAGGCTGGAACCCCCATCAAGACAGTGCCATTTGAAAAACTCAAAAGCTTTAATGTGGAGAATTTTCAGGGTTGCATTGCTCTGAAATCAAAAGTGCAATACCAGGATTTGCAGGATTTGATTTCTCTGGTGGTGGAGCAGGGGAGGGCACCTATTTTAGTAGTACTGGATGGGGTTACCGATATCCGAAATATAGGGGCCATTGCAAGGACCACTTATGCCTGCGGAATTGATGCGCTGGTCATTCCAGAAAAAGGGGTGGGTGCCCTCAATGAGGATGCGATCGCAACTTCGGCCGGGGCGCTGGAGCAATTAGCGGTTTGCCGGGTCAAAAGCCTTGTTCAGGCAATTGATCTGCTTCATCTGAACGGCCTGAAAGTCTATGCCAGCGAGATGACTGCTTCGGTTCCAATTACTGAAATTGATTTTACCGAACCCTGCGCAGTCCTTATTGGCAGTGAGGACAAGGGTATCCAGGAGCATCTCTATAAGGTCGTCGATCAGCCATTCAAAATACCCATGCATCATGATTTTGAATCCTTGAATGTGTCCGTAGCCACGGGTATGATCCTCTATGAGGCAATGCGCCAGAGGGGCTTCAGGATTCTCGGAACTCCTTCCAATTAGGCCTTCCTTTTTGTCGGTCCCATTTCCACTCAAATGGCGTCAAAATCCTGTTTGAATCCAAAATTTCTCTCGGGGTCAATGCGGGATATGCGGTAATTTTACCTGGTGGAGATATCTGTAAAACTCATTGAATGCCCAAGGGATGCCATGCAGGGATGGAAAACAATAATTCCTACCGCGCAAAAGGTATCCTATATCCAGCAATTGCTTAAGGTGGGATTTGACACGATAGACTTTGGGAGTTTCGTTTCTGAAAAGGCAGTTCCTCAAATGGCGGACACCAAGGAGGTGATTCGGAATTTGTCGCTGGAAAATACGCGCTCTAAGCTCCTGGCCATAGTAGCCAACGAAAGAGGAGCCAGGGAAGCAGGGATTTTCGAGACCATTTCATACCTGGGATACCCCTTTTCCATTTCTCCCACCTTTCTTAGCAGAAATACCCGCAGCACCATTGCCAGCTCTTTGGAAACCGTCAGAACGATTCGTGATTTGTGCCTTTTAAATAAACAGGAACCTGTCATTTATATTTCAATGGCCTTTGGGAACCCTTACGGGGATCCCTATGAGGAATCCCTGGTATTGGAATGGGTCTCCAAACTGGCAGAAGAGGGTATTAAAATAATTTCCCTGGCAGATACGGTGGGACTGGCTACCCCTCAGCAGGTGGGTTCTTTAATGGCAAAGGTGGTTGGTGGTTTTCCGGAGGTTGAATTGGGGGTCCATCTTCATTCCACCCATTTGCTATGGAAGGAAAAGGTGGATGCGGCCTTTAAGGCGGGATGCACCCGGTTTGACGGGGCCTTGATGGGAGTGGGGGGATGTCCCATGGCTAATGATGACCTCGTGGGAAATATGGATACTTCGCTATTGATTGAATATTTTGGCCAAAGGGACCTTTGCGGGGACCTGGACCAGGATGCCCTTCTCCAAAGTATTCAGATGGCCAGAAAGATATTTACTTGAAAAATTCCCGATAACAAGGTGACATGAATTTTATTTTACCCTTCCAGATAGAGGAACCCGGCGAAAAGATTTCCTACCGTGATAAAATTCTGATGGTAGGATCCTGCTTCAGTACTGAAATCGGTGGCAGGTTGAAGGATTTCAAATTTCAGGTTTTGCAGAACCCCAGGGGAATTGTATATGATC
>JAJXYG010000035.1 GCA_021780705.1 Bacteroidota bacterium | reverse complement strand
ACACTGGCGCTGGCGTATTACGCAGAGATCTTGGTTGACCAGCAAAAATGGAACCAGGCGGAGCAATACATCAGCCAGGCGATGCAAAAGGAGACCGGGCTGATGGATGTGTACCGTGTCAACGGCTACGTCCAGGAGTCTCTGAGCAACTACAACGATGCGATTGCCAATTACCAAAAGGCTTCCGCCATTTACCCCAGTATGAATTTTCTGTACATCTCGATGGGAGCCAATTACCGTAAACTGGCAGACATGTCGTTGTACGGCTCGCAGCAGCAAAAGGATTATTACGCCAACGCGCTGGATGAATTCGTGAACGCCGTCAACATCAACGAACAGCAGGGGGTAAAGGATCCGATCCCGCTGATCTCGATTGCCAATACCTATGTGCAGATGGGTGAGTTCTTTTCAGCTGCACGCAACATGCTCAAGGCGGTGGAGTATACCCCTTCGAATCCCACTGTGTACGGACAACTTGGTATTGTCTATTACAAGGCGCGCAATTATGAGGGCTCCATTTTGCCGCTAAAATGCGCCATCAGGGGCTGCACCCATAAAAGGGAGAAAACAAGAAGGGCCATTACAGATATAAGAAACTTTTTCATGTGTCTCGGTGTGGGTGTAAAAGTACGGAAAAAATTTACACTGAAAGACCGCAACCGGCCTGAGCCCGGATTTAGCCTATGAGGTACCTCCTCCTCTTTAGCTTACCTGTTCCACCTGCTGGGCCTTCTGCACTTTCTTTCTTTCATCTTCATTGAGGATGACCTTGCGCATCCGGATGGCCTTTGGTGTCACTTCGATGCATTCGTCCTGCTGGATGTATTCCATGCATTCCTCCAGGGTCATCTGGATCTTTGGCGCGATCCGGGAAGCATCATCGCTTCCGCTGGCCCGGTGGTTGGTCAGTTTTTTAGGTTCGGTGGCGTTGACGACCAGGTCTCCTGGTTTGATATGTTCGGCGATGATTTGTCCGGTGTATACCTCTTCACCCGGATCCACGAAAAATCTTCCGCGGTCCTGGAGTTTGTCTATGGAATATCCGGTAGTTTTTTCCTGATTTTTAGAAATCAATACCCCGTTATTTCTTCCGGGGATAAATCCTTTCCATGGTTTGTATTCCACAAAGCGGTGGGCCATCACGGCTTCCCCGGCAGTATTGGTCAGCATGACGGATCTCAGTCCGATCAGTCCGCGGGAAGGAATCTCAAATTCCAGGTGTTGCATTTCCCCTTTGTTCTCCATGATCAGCATCTCCCCTTTTCGCTGTGTCACCAGGTCGATGACCCTTCCGCTGAATTCAGAGGGTACGTCTACCACCAGGCTTTCGTATGGTTCAAACTTTTTCCCGTCGACCATCTTGACAATGACCTGGGGCTGGCCGATGGTGATTTCATAGCCTTCCCGGCGCATGGTTTCCACCAGGATGCTTAAATGTAGAATTCCCCTTCCATATACCAGGAAGGAGTCCGCACTGTCGGTAGGGGATACCCTGAGTGCCAGGTTCTTTTCCAGTTCCTTTTCCAGGCGGTCTTTCAGGTGACGGGAGGTCACAAATTTTCCGTCCCGGCCGAAGAAAGGAGAATTGTTAATGCTAAACTGCATATTCATTGTGGGTTCATCCACGCTGATTCCGGCAAGGGCTTCCGGGTTTTCAAAATCGGCGATGGTTTCCCCGATATTGAAGCCTTCCACTCCCACTACGGCGCAAATATCTCCGGCTTCCACTTCACTTACTTTCTTTTTCCCCAGCCCTTCAAACACATATAATTCTTTCACCCGGCTTTTTTGCACGGATCCGTCTGTCTTCATCAGGGAAATAGGCTGGCTTTCCCGGATGGTCCCCCTGGCTACTTTTCCAATGGCAATCCTGCCCAGGAAGGAGGAATAATCCAGGGAAGTAATCTGCATTTGCAGATTTCCTTCAGGCGTGGAAGGTGCCGGCACCTTTTCCAGGATCGTATCCAGCAGCGGGAAAATATTGTCGGTAGGCGTAAGGCTCGTATTCATCCAACCCTGTTTGCTGGAACCATACAGGGTAGGAAAATCCAGTTGTTCCTCGGTAGCATCCAGGTTGAAAAACAGTTCAAAGACTGCATCATGCACTTCGTCAGGGCGGCAATTGGGCTTGTCCACCTTGTTAATTACCACAATGGGATGCAGCCCCAGTTGCAGGGCTTTTTGCAGTACAAACCGGGTTTGGGGCATCGGGCCTTCGAAGGCATCCACGAGCAGCAATACCCCGTCGGCCATTTTGAGTACCCTTTCCACTTCCCCTCCAAAATCACTGTGACCAGGGGTATCAATGACATTGATCTTCACTCCCTTATAGGTGACAGATACGTTTTTGCTGAAGATGGTAATTCCGCGTTCCCTTTCCAGGTCATTGCTGTCCATGATCAGTTCCCCGGTTTCCTGGTTGTCCCTGAAGATATTGGTGCTGTGCAATATCTTATCCACCAGGGTGGTCTTTCCGTGGTCCACATGTGCAATAATGGCGATGTTCCTGATATCCATAATGTTGATTTTCCTGGCGGCTTATATGCTGCGCGGTTTTTTTAAGTGTGCAAAGGTACATCAAATAAGGGGGATGGCAATAGCTGTGCATAAACTTAACATTCCCCCGAAAAGATCCTTTCAGACCGGTTTTTTAAAAGGGTGGGACCAGAAAGCGCCACCTTGCCCGCCAACCGGCAAAGCCCTCTGACGGATAAGCCGGGTGAGAAACCCGGGGTAAATCTTATCTTTATAACCGATACTTCTTTGTGTACTCAAACCTGCTTTTTGATGAAAAAGATGATTCCCCTTTTTGCCCTGATTCTTTCCATTGCCAGCCTGAAAGCCCAGAAAATCAGCGGTTTTTTTCCAAAAAATACCGAACAAGAGCTTCAGCTGGAAGCCGCCTTTGACCAGCACCTGGATCCTGCCCATTTGGGGGCCACGGTGCAAAAACTCTCCGCCGAACCTCATCATCTGGGATCTCCCGGAAGCAAGGCCAATGCGGAGTATATTCTCAGCCTTTACAAGAAGTGGGGGTGGGAGGCCCATCTGGAGACCTTCCAGGTCCTTTTTCCCACACCCAGGACCCGGGTTTTGGAGTTGACGGCGCCATACTATTATAAGGCCGGGCTGAAAGAGCCGGCCCTGCCGGAAGATCCGACCAGCGGCCAGGAGGGCCAATTGCCTACCTATAATGCGTATAGCGCCGACGGGGATGTATCCGGACAGTTGGTCTTTGTCAACTATGGCCTGCCTGCGGACTATGAGGTCCTGCGTGAAATGGGAATAGACGTGAAGGGAAAGATCGTCATTGCCAAATATGGGCACAGCTGGCGGGGTACCAAACCTAAAATTGCCCAGGAACACGGGGCCATTGGTTGTATATTATATAGTGATCCGATTGACGACGGGTATTTCCGGGGGGATGTATACCCAAAAGGTCCCTGGAAAAGTGAGTATGGGGTGCAGCGGGGCTCGGTAATGGATATGGTGATTTATCCGGGCGATCCCCTGACCCCGGGTGTCGGGGCCACTCGGGATGCCAGGAGACTCGACCGGAGCCAGGCCGGAAATCTGCTAAAAATCCCGGTCCTGCCCATCAGCTATCATGACGCCGCCCCCCTGC
>JAJXYG010000026.1 GCA_021780705.1 Bacteroidota bacterium | reverse complement strand
AGTGGCTGAATAAAAAAGGTTACAATAAGACAAAGAAATTGTAGCTTCACTTTCAAGGGCTTTCACTTTCAGCGGCTGTGATTTTCAAGGAGGATCCAGGAAGCGTACACCTTAAATAACCCGCGATATGGTTTCAAAAATATCAGAAGGCGTGACCATAAGTGTCGAGACTTTTTACCAACCTGAATACAGCAATCCGGGTACCGGCGAATTTATGTTTGCCTACCGGATCACCATCGAAAACAACAACCCCTTTCCCGTTCAACTGCTCAGGAGGCATTGGTATATTTTTGACAGCAACGGGGAAAGAAGGGAGGTGGAAGGAGAAGGGGTGGTCGGGGTCCAGCCCCATATCAACCCCGGTGCCAGCTACCAGTACATGAGCGGATGCAACCTACGCAGTGAAATGGGCAAAATGCACGGGCTCTATTTTATGGAAAACAGCCACAGCAAAAAGACCTTTCTGGTAAAGATCCCCGCCTTCGAAATGGTCGTTCCCCTCAAACTTAACTAACCTCTCGGTTTGTATTTCGCCTTGTCAAAAATGGTTCCGGGATCCGTGCCCATTAACTCCTGCAGGGTAGTAGCCGGATATTTCTCCATGTATTTTTTCACAATCTGAAGTCCGGCAAAGGTGCCTATATTGCCCGGAGCGGCATCTCCCAGTTCCTGGGTCTTGGGTGACTCCCCTATATAATTTTTCGTGGTATTGATGTCGGAGTTCTGCAGCAGATTGTTATCCAGGAAAAAATTCCAGATAACCGCCTCATTGGTATAGGAGTCCTTCCACTGCTTCTTATCATAGCCCAGGCAGTCATATTCCGGGGTTTCCGGTAAAAAGCGGGTCAACAGGTAAATCCTCCTTCCCTTGGACACCATCTGTTCCACCAGCGGTTTGCCGTCGCTGTGATCCGGGTAGAGGTCATCGATAATATTTCGCATACAGTTGACCGGTATGTGAATGGCGTCAAAATTGTTGCTCAGATACTTTGGATACTGCTCCTGGCCGATGGTGGTATGGTACATGGAGAAATTTTTCCCCAGGTGCAGCTGAAGGCCGACCCCGAGTCCTTCTTCAGTCAGGATATCACCCTGGGTGCCGAAGGAGGTCTCAAAATTGGCATTGATGGGTCCGATGAAGGGAATGAGGGCCTGGGGCAATTTATATCCCGGGAAATAATATTTGACGAGTTTCAGGGCATGGATGACCTGGGCAGTAACTGGGGAAAAATCCTTGTATAGAAGGTCAGAGGAATCTTTCACCCAGGCATAATCATGAATGAACATCCGGATGCCTTTGTTCTGGGGATTGCCGGGGACCAGCAGGCTGTCCAGGTCCAGTCCGAGGATATTCCCCACATAATCCGGCAGGAACTTCGGATATTTCTTCAGCAGGGCGGCCATCCCTTCTGCTACATGGTTGGTATCAATGGCAAAGAAATCCTGGTCAAAGCGCTTGACCTGCAGATTTACCTTGATGGCAGACACATCGGGTTCATTGGAATGGCTCTTGCAGGAAAAAAACAGCAGGGTGCATACCAGGGGGAGTAACAGTTTTTTCATGGTTCAAATAAAAGAAAAAATTACCAGAGCGAGTTGTTAATTGCGCCCCGAAGGCCGGATTCGGGGGACTCACTACCTCCCGGGACCAGCCTCCAAAAAGAAAAAGTCCGGTTTTCAGCCGGCAAGGCCTTCTTTTGAAAATTTCTATCAGCAGATATTCTGCTAATTTTACGCCATGAAAATTGTACTGGCTCAGCAGAATTACCATATCGGCAATTTTGAACGCAATACCGCCAAAATCATTGAAGCGGTCCAGGCCGCCAAGGCCCAGCAGGCAGACCTCGTCGTATTCAGTGAAATGTCTGTTTGCGGCTATCCCGCACGGGATTTTCTGGATTTTAAGGATTTTATCAATCAGTGCTACCGAAGCATCGAAGCTATCAAGTCCCAATCCGATGGCATCGGGATCATCGTGGGTTCCCCGGCGCACAATCCGGTCAGGGAAGGAAAGGACCTGTTCAATGCCGCCTTCTTTCTATACAACCGGGAAATCATCGGGGAAGCGCACAAGACCTGCCTGCCCACCTATGATGTATTCGATGAGAACCGGTATTTTGAATCCGCCTATGAATGGAAGGTCATTCCCTTTATGGGCAAACGAATTGCCCTGACCATCTGCGAGGACATCTGGAACCTGGGCGACAATCCCCTCTACCGGATCTGCCCCATGGACATACTGATGGAGCAAAAGCCGGATCTGATGATCAATATCTCGGCCTCTCCTTTTGATTATACCCATATTGAAGACCGCAAACAGATCATCCGGTCCAATGTACTGAAATACCGCCTGCCACTTTTTTATTGCAACGCCGTGGGAAGCCAGACCGAAATTGTCTTTGACGGCGCGTCCCTGGTTTTTGACGGGAATGCGCAACTGCGCAGTCAGCTGCCCCAGTTCAAAGAATCCGTTACGGCCATAACCCTCTCTGACAACGGGGTTATTGAGGGTCCTCTGGAGGATATTGTAATCTCCTATGGTGCAGAATCCCTTGCTGAACCTGTCCATTTCACCCCATCCCTTAATATCAACCAGGTTTATGAAGCCATCATTCTGGGAATCAGGGACTATTTTTCCAAAATGGGTTTCACCCGGGCCATAATTGGCAGTTCCGGCGGAATTGACAGCGCCGTAACGGTAGCCCTGGCCGTGGAGGCATTGGGAAAAGACAATGTGAGAGCGGTCCTCATGCCTTCGGAGTCCTCCTCCTCCCATTCGGTCAGCGATGCAGAAGCCTTAAGCAAAAACCTTGGAAACCCTTACGACCTCATTCCCATCAAGGACATCTATAGCCAATTCCTGAAGGCACTCAGCCCGCATTTTGGCGAGCTTCCCTTCAATGTGGCAGAAGAAAATATCCAAAGCCGGATCCGGGGCAACCTGCTCATGGGCCTGGCCAATAAATTCGGATACATTCTGCTGAACACTTCCAACAAAAGTGAACTGTCCACCGGATACGGCACCCTGTATGGAGACATGGCCGGAGGGCTTGGGGTAATCGGCGACTGTTATAAAACCCAGGTCTATGAGCTGGCAAAATTTCTGAACAGGGACCGGGAGCTGATCCCCCATTCCGTGCTCACCAAGGCCCCGTCGGCAGAACTGCGCCCCAACCAGAAGGACAGCGACAGCCTTCCGGACTATGACATCCTGGACCAGATCCTGTACCAATATATCGAGCGGGTGCAGGGCCCCGGAGAAATCAAGGCCATGGGATTTGAGCCGGCCCTCGTGGACCGGATCCTGAGACTGGTCAACCTCAATGAATACAAACGCAACCAGTTCTGTCCCATCATCCGGGTATCTCCCAAAGCCTTTGGGGTTGGCAGAAGGGTGCCTATCGTTGCCAATTATCTGGCTTGAACTTGTAGCTAAATTAAGTTAGTGTTTGTTGGATCTGGTGAGGAAAATTTTAACAGTTTGTACTATTTGCTTGAATTCGGAATACCCACTATGAGTGCTACTTAAATTTATGCCGTAAGTTAGGGGAAAGAGGGGTTTATGAAGTCTATTATGCAGTCAATTACTTCCAAATCTGATTTTGAAATTGAAGTATTTGAAAGTGAGGTGGACCCTATCCATTTTCTCATTCGCTATATTCCACGTCTTTCTTGTTACTTCCATAGTTCGCAAATTGAAGCACCAAAGCACTATTGCAATTTGGCAAAACCACAAAAACATATTGTCAAAAAACTTTTGGAAAGAACATACCTTTTGGTCAGATGGTTACTTCGTTTGTTCTTTCGGAGAAGCAAGTCCAGATACTGTCCGTCAATATATTCTTTCACAAGGCTAAATTTTTCATCTGCCCTACATCCCAAAAGCTACAGACTTTTGGGTTTTACGGCACGTTTTATAAAAAAGGTCCGTTTCATGGAAACGAACCCTTCCTGACACCGGAAAATTCCGGGTCACTTATACAAAATGTCGTAGTATTCGTGTGCCATCCGGTTGCTGTTGAATTGTACCTGGACATCACGCATCCCGTTCTTCACAATTTGGCGCCAGGTATCATGATTGTCATAATAAAGCGGCAGGATCTCGTTTTCCAGGATTTCATAAAGTTTATTCAGGTCGTATTCATCCTGCTCTTCCACCTGCATGGAAGCGTAATCAGCGGGAGGCACCACAAAACCGTTGTTTCCATTGTTGATAAATTCACAGATCCAGCCGTCGTGGGTACTCAGATTGACGGCCCCGTTCATGGCTGCGGTCATTCCACTGGTTCCGCTGGCTTCCCGGGGAACCCTTGGATTATTCAGCCAGATGTCGGCGGCCTGCTTGAGACGCTTGCTTAGCGCTAGTTCATATCCGATACACACAGCCACATTGCTATATTGTTTGCTCAAAGACACCAGGTGGTTGAAATCAGTGATGGCAGGAAAATCCAGCGGATAAGGCTTTCCGGCCCACACAATCTGGACGGGATACTTTTTGTTACTGAGTAAGGCTTCAAACCGCTTGTGATCCCTGGTGATCAATTCTGCTCTTTTATACCCTGCAAAACGTCTTGCCCAAACGATAGTCAGTACTTCAGGGTTCATGACCTTCCCGGTTTGATCGGCCACAATGTCAAAAGCGCGCCGCTTCAAATAATTCTTACGGTCATCAAACCAGACATCATTTTGGTCTTCCATGGCCCGGTATAGTTGTTTGTCGGCCCAGTACTTGAAATTCTGGGCATTGGTGATGGCCTTGATTTCGCAAATTCCTTCATATTTTCCCCACATTTGCCGGCTCACTTCCCCGTGCAGCTGGGAGACCCCGTTGGCGAGATGTGCAAACCGAAGGGCTGCCAGGGAATGGTTGAACTGGTCATCATAGATCCCGGTGAGTTCCCTGACAGTTTCCAGCGGAATTCCGCTGAAATAGCTCATTTTATTGCAGAGGTAAATATCGTGTTTCTCATTGCCGGCTTCCTCCGGGGTATGGGTAGTAAATACCATGCGCTTTTTGACCTCTTCCTTGCTTCCATATTTTTGATACAGGTAGAAGGCTGCACTGACACCGTGCGCCTCATTGAAATGATACAGATCAGGCTCAAAATTGATTTCCTCCATGAGTTTGGTGCCACCCACACCCAGGAGAATGAACTGGGCCAGCTTGGTGGCAGCATTACCGTCATAGAGACGGTTGGTGATGGTCTGGGAGACATAATCATTTTCAGGTACATTGGTAGAAAGCAGGAACAGGGGGGCGGTGTTGAAGGTTTGGGGGTTGAGGTACCATACCTTAACCCAAACCGGATGTTCATGAATGATCACCTGGAACATGATTCCGGTATCCTCCAGAAAATTGTAGATCTTTTCAATCCAGACCACTTTCAGAGTCTGGTCGGCATTGCGGGCCTGGTCGTAATAGCCTTCCTTCCACAAAATTCCGATCCCCACCAAATTCTGTTTTAATTCATACGCACTCCTAAGGTGAGAGCCCGATAAAAAACCCAAACCGCCACTATAGGTTTTAAGCGGTTGATGAACTGCATATTCCATTGAAAAATAGGCAACCTTCTTTGCGTATCGCTTATCGGGTTCATAGGGTAGTGTATAATTTCTAAAGCTCATAGCCAGATCGTATCGAATTTAATGAGGGCGCAATATAAATGGAAATTTTAACAAATTGCCCTTTTCAGACAATTTGATGTGTCACTTTTACACACATATATAATAACGCAGAAACCATCCCGATATTTTGAGAATAGCCAAATCTGAAATTTGCGAATCCCATGGGGAATAACCCGGAACCCGGACAAAGAACTTAGGGAGAAATTATTGCCGTGACTTCAATTTCTATGAGTAGATCCTCCTGGATCAGCCGTCTCACCTCCACCATGGTTGTTACGGGTCGGATCGTGCCAAAGAATTTCCCATGGGCCTTTGCGACCAGCTCCCACTGGCTGATATCTGTCACATACATCCGGGTCCGGATTACATCCTCGAGCCGGCTTTCGGCCTCCTGCAAAACCTGCCTAATTTTTTCCAAAATGTACACTGTCTGGCCATACACATCTCCCGCAGCCTGGACCCTGTCTCCATCGGTAGCGGTGGTTCCGGAAATCTCAATGAGGTTGCCCACCCGGATTGCCCTGGAATACCCCACGACAGATTCCCACTTTGCACCTGAACTGATTAATTGTCGCTCCATACCTTTTTCATGTAAAATAAAAAATATTTTTTAGATTTGTCTAAAATTATTTTTAAATAGTATGAAATTTTCAGAAAGCGAAGAAAACTACATCAAGGGGATATATGCCCTGCAACAGAAATCCAAAAGGGTCAATACCAATTCCCTGGCTTCGCTTCTTGAAACCAGCGCTGCCTCCATTACCGACATGTTGAAAAAGCTGAAATCCAAGAAGCTTTTGGATTATAAGAAATACCACGGTTTTCGACTCAATGAGGAAGGCAACCGCGAGGCGCTGAAAATCATCCGCAGACACCGGCTCTGGGAATATTTTCTGGTATCCAAGCTGGGGATGGATTGGGAAAAAATCCATGACATAGCTGAAGAACTCGAACATGTCAGCAGCAAAGAACTTATCGACAGGCTGGATCAATTCCTGGGAAATCCCACCCGGGATCCCCATGGTGATCCCATTCCCAACGAATTTGGTATTATGCCCGAAGTAAACCAGATCTCCCTGAAAGACCTTCAGTTAAAGCGCAGTGCCCGCATCAGTTCGGTGAGTGACCAATCCCCTGAATTAATGGAAATGCTCAATAATTACGGGATCAGGATCGGCACCCCCATTAAGGTGCTTCAGTCCTTTGATTTTGACGGTTCACTGAAGGTGAAGATTGCACGCCAACCTGACCAGATGATTAGCGGGCTGGCAGCAGAAAACATATTTGTGTATGATTATTGAAAAACAAACCAGCGGCAGATCACTCAGTGAGGTGCATGGTTCCATTGATACCGGCAATGGGCAGGGGTGGAGAAAAATGCTTTCCTTCCTGGGTCCCGCCTACCTGATCAGTGTGGGATACATGGATCCAGGTAACTGGGCCACTGACATCCAGGGGGGAAGCCAGTTTGGGTATTCCCTTATATGGGTACTTCTGATGAGCAATCTCATGGCCTTGCTCCTACAGGGACTTTCTGCCCGCCTGGGAATTGTCCAGGGCAGGGACCTGGCCCAGGCCAACCGGGAATCCTATCCCCGGTTGGTGAATTATACCCTCTATATTCTGGCCGAAATTGCCATTGCGGCCTGCGATCTGGCAGAAGTGCTGGGAATGGCTATCGGAATTCAGTTGCTCACAGGCCTGCCGCTCATTTGGGGGGTTTCCATTACCGTCCTGGATACTTTCCTGCTGCTATATCTTCAAAGACTGGGAATGCGAAAAATGGAGGCCTTCATAATCACCCTGGTAGGGATAATTGCCATTGCCTTCCTGATACAGATTTGGATGGCAAAGCCAGCAATAAGTGAAATCGCGACCGGTTTTATTCCCAAGATCCAGAGCAAGGAAGCCCTATATATTGCAATCGGCATTATAGGTGCCACGGTGATGCCTCATAATTTATATCTGCATTCTTCACTGGTCCAAACCCGGAAATTTGACCGGACTCCCGGGGGAATCAAGCAGGCCATCAAATTCAACCGGGTTGACAGTGCCATTGCACTTAATATGGCCTTCCTGGTAAATACTGCTATACTGGTCGTGGCGGGAACCGTATTTTTCAAGACGGGAAATTCTCAAGTAGCTGAGATACATGAAGCCTACCGGCTGCTGCCGAGTTTCCTTGGAAATTTCGCCCCCATCCTTTTTGCGGTCGCCCTCATTGCTGCCGGCCAAAGCTCCACGATCACCGGGACCCTGGCCGGCCAGATCGTAATGGAAGGATACCTGAACCTTCGCATAAATCCCTGGCTCAGAAGACTCATTACCCGGTCCCTGGCGATCATACCGGCCGTACTGGTCATTCTGCTTATGGGACCGGAAAAAGTGGATGCCCTGCTGGTGCTGAGTCAGGTGATTCTAAGCCTGCAGCTGGGTTTTGCCATCGTTCCCCTGATCCATTTTGTCAGTGACCGCGAAAAAATGGGTAAATTTACCATCAACCTGCCCACCAAAATTCTTTCCTGGCTGATTGCAGGGGTGCTGCTATGGCTGAATATTCAAATGCTGGCGGGGCAGTCAGAAGAGGTTTTTATGGGCCCATCCCTTTGGCCCAAACTTGCGGTAGGCTCGCTGGGTATTCTTTTTACGGGATTGCTTCTATACCTGGTTGCAGAGCCCACCTTAAGAAGACGCAGGATTGCCGCTTCCTTTAAAATTCATCCGGAAATGGAAAATCTCTCCCTGGACATACCCAAGTATAACATCATCGCCATAGCCCTGGACTTTACTGAAAACGACGGCAAACTGATCAGCTATGCTGTTGGTCAGGGACATAAGGGAAGCAAATTTGTCCTGCTCCACATTGTGGAAAGTGCCTCTGCCAATCTTTGGGGCAACCAGAGTGCCGATTATGAAACCCGAAAAGATCATGACCAGCTGAGCGGGTATGTGGAGCAATTGAAAAAGATCGGTTATCAGGCCACGAGCATGCTGGGATTTCGCAACCGCTCCAGGGAAATCGTGAGACTGGTTACAGAATCAAAGGCCGACCTGCTGGTAGTGGGTGCCCACGGGCATACCGGAATAAAGGACCTGATATACGGAGAAACGGTCAATACCGTAAGGCACGAACTGACTATCCCCATTTTGATGGTAAGCATTAAGGAACCCTCCTGACCCAATAGCAATCATCCATTGCCCGTCATCGTATTACCAGACAGGATGCTTAACTTCTTCCTTCCTGATCTGAGAAATAGCTGCAGAGATCTTTTGATTCCACTCTGTTTGGGCAGGAATGTTCAAACTGTGGTTGGTCTCGCGATCATATTGCTGCTGAAGGGCCACATTTTGGTCATAGCAGGAATTGAAGATCCGTGTAAGAAGGCTTTTATAATTACTGGAGGTAAATTTCGCTTTTCGCAACGCATTCAGGAAATCCTCAGCCCCGATCCGGGTGATGTCAAAATGATGCTGTTCATGCAACAGGTGATAGGCAGAATGAATATCCGGCTTCTTCCAGGAATCATGCTTGGTGAAAAATGTATAAATTCCGATGTCCACCACCAGGGTATGGCCATCATCAGTCATGTGAGAGTCGAACGCAAATCCCGATGCAGTCATTGCTCCCGCAAAATTGTTGCTTTCAGGCTTCCCCTTAAAATCCTTCCAGACCAGGGGCTTGTTGAAATCATAGTAGATGGTATCACTGGCGGCGGGAGCTGTCCGTTTTTCCATATAGGCATGCAACACCAGCTTTTGAGCCTGACCGGGCATGAAGGTCCCTCCAAGTGCAAACAGCAATAAAAAATATCTTAAAGGGATCATAGAGGAAACAGATGATACAAAAATGATCCGCAATTCAAAAATAAAAAAGTTAAATTGAGGTTCATTTTATCCATATCCGCAATGACACTCTGGTCAGCTAATATGGATGAAAATCCTCTCACCACCTGAATTTGCCTCTTCCAGGAAAAATGGCCATTCCTCATGATGGCATTTAAACCGTAATATTGCAAACCGAAAAGACTTTCAACATTTATCTGATGATCGATAAAAATGCGGATTCTCCAAAAATCAAAATTACCGATGGGTCTTCGAAAGTACCGCGAGCGCAGGTGACCGCCCGACTTGAATTGGTAAGTGCCAACTCCGCCTTTTATGTACAAACCGGGATTTCCCGGAAGGAATCCAAATGGAAGGTATTAAAAGAACTGGCCCCTGGATTTAAATCTCCTGAATTCGCCAAGGCAATAAAGTTGAGCAGGCAAAAAAAGGGTGCCCCGGTTTCAATCTCCCTAAAATCCCCAAATACACTTGCTTTTCCCCGCAAATGGATCCTCACCGCATCTGCCGGCAAGAATGGCCAGGTGGAAAAATTTATCCTTCAAGGTGAAATGGTCCCCAAAAATGCCGCTACCCGTCCGGCCACTACCTCCCTCGGCCAGGGAGATTATTTTCAGTTGACAGGAAATTCCACCCTGTTTCAGACCTTTATGGAACATAATACAGGCCTTGCCTGGATCAATGACCAGCATGGGGTCCTCAGGTTTATGAACCCTTCTTTCCAGGCGTACTTTGGATTAAAATCCAGGCAGGTGGGCAAGAAAATGGAGACGTTATTTCCTCCTCAATGGGTGGCGATGACCCGAAAGGGAGACCGGGTGGTGCTGAAAAAGAATCAATGCATAGAGTCCTTCGAAGACTGGGAGCGAAAAAAGGGGGTGGTCAATCATTTCAAAGTATTGAAATTCCCCCTGGGTACCCAGGGCAAGAGCCACCTCATCGGAGGTCTGGCAGTAAATATTTCAAGCCTGATAGAAGCCCGTACTGAATTAATAAAAGAAAGAAACCGGTTTCTATCTTTTAGTGAAAATGCGCCCCTGCTTGCCTGGATTATTGATGAAAAGGGGGTGTTACAATACATGAACCAAAAGTTCGCTGAGGTGTACCATTATAAGAAGTCCCATCTTCATAAAAAGATAGGGACAGTTACCCCCATTTCAGAGAAAGAAAAGATTCTGCTTCCCCATCCGGAAGTATATGCCCAGAACAAAACCCTTACCCAGTTCCACGAATGGAAGGACAAGACGGGGAAAATGCATTACTTCCGCACCTTTATCTTCCCTATTATGGATGGCGGTGGTAATAAAATGGAAGGCGGACAAGCCATTGAGATCACCGATGAAATTGTGGCCCAACTGGACCTGAAGAAGAGTTATGAACTATTTGAATATGCCGGCCTGGCCACCCGTGATGTGATATGGGAGTGGGACGTCAAGCATAATACGATTAGGAGAACCGGGGGATATGAGACCTTGTTTGGCCACAAGATGAAAGATGTGTATGAGACCCAAAGCTTCGAGCGAATCTATGAAGATGATCTACCCCAGATTCAGCAAAATATTGAAGATGCCTTTCGCAATAAATCGTCTCGCTGGCAAATGGAATACCGGTACCAGTGCGCCGACGGATCTTACAAAATAGTCATTGACCAGGCCTATATCATCCGGGGAGCCGATGGGAAACCCGTCCGGGTCATTGGCTCGATGCAGGATGTGACGGAGGAAAGAAATCTGCAGGCTCAGGTGCTGCTTACCGAAATCCAAAAAAACAAGGATGTAGTCTCAGCCGTCATTGCAGCCCAGGAAAAGGAACGCAATGAACTGGCAGCGGAACTTCACGACAATGTCAACCAATTGCTGGCAGCCACTATTTTATACCTGAAGACCGCCCAGAAACAGGAAACCATTGATCCCAGCCTGGTGGAACATGGGCTGGATTATGTGCAAAAGGCCATTAACGAACTGAGGAGCATCAGCCATAATCTCACCCCTTCCGAGTTGAAGATGAACGGACTTTCCGCTGCCCTGATAGCGCTCACCGAAAAATTGCACATACCCAAAACCTTCAAGGTCCACCTCCAGATTGACATAAAAGATGAACAAAAACTGGTCAAGCCATTGCAACTAACCCTATACCGGATTGTGCAGGAAGAAATCAACAACATCCTCAAACATGCCAATGCCACCCGGGCGGAAATACATCTGGTGGAGGAAAATGACATCATTCACCTGAAGGTCTCTGACAATGGCAAGGGATTTGAACCCGCTGCAGTCAAACAGGGATTGGGAATTGCCAACATTTACAGCAGGGCCGAGAATTTTGGAGGCTATGCCCAGTTGGTTACTGCCCCCGGCAAAGGCTGTACCTGGCACATCCGAATCCCCTTGGGATAATTAACGCCCTGGACAATTAAGGATTTGCCCTCAGGTTCCCAGTATTTTCAAATCCTCAGATACCCTGGAAGCAATTTCTAGGACCGGGATTTTCATCATGCACTTAAAATGCCCCATAGGACATTTGTCGTAACCGATTTTGCTGCAGGGTCTGCACCATAAGTGATTTACCTGGAAAATTTTATGGGAGGTTTTATAGGGATACATCCCAAAGGAGGGAACCGTATTTCCCCAGATGGAAAATATGGTCTTATGAAAGGCCGCAGCAATGTGCATGAGCCCGGTATCGTGGCTGATGACCAGTTTTGATTTGCGAATGATATCTGCCGATTCATTTAAGGTAAACTTTCCACAAGTATTATAAATTTTTACCGGGTCCTGTGAAGCAATTTGCTGACCGTGGTCAAAATCCTCCTTTCCTCCCAGCAGCATGATGGGATAGGGAATTTGGGCACACAATTCCATCAATTTGGGCAGAGGAAGTTTCTTGGTTTCGTGAGCAGCACCAATAACCACCGCAATATAGCCATGCACATGAGAAAGGGGAAGGTCTTCCTGGGGCACCTCCTCGGGCTCTGGTATGAAATAATCCAGCCCTTCCCCATCATTTTCCACCCCCAGGGGCCTGGCTGCCTGCAGGTACCGGTCCACAATATGCAATGGGGGAAGTAGATTAATCTTAAAAGTGGTATAAATCCACTTTTGGGTATTGAGCTTATTGAAACTGTAGAAGGGTACTCCCTTCAAGGCCTGTTTGATGCGAAGGGTCCTCAGGTTATGGTGGAGGTCAATGACGGCATCGAATTTTTCCTCCTTTAAGATTTCGATGGTTTCCAAAAGGTCCTCATTGAGGACCAGGACCTTTGAAACATACGGATTCGAACTTACGATACCCTCAAATTTCTTTTTAGTGAGATAATAAAGGGAGGCCTCGGGATACTTTTTCGCCAGACACCGGATCACCGGGGTGGTAAGTACTATGTCTCCAATGGAGGAAAACCGAATGATCAGGAATTTCATAACAACGTAAGGGGAGCTTATCGCCTGGGAAGGGGTGGTAAACTCCTTATTTTTAATTTCCCCCATTCAGGAGCTAAAAGGAAAAATTCAGCTTCCCGAATGTTTTCTTTGGGCCTTAATAAATTTCCAGATTACCGGGAAGGTGGTTACTACGATGATTACCACGACAATTACCTCCAGATGACTCTTCAGGTCAAATCCAAATTCGCGCATTATCACCGTTTGAAGAAAATGTCCCGAAATAAGCATGGAACCCACCCAAAGCACGGAACCCGTTACATTATAGAAGACAAATTTTTTCCAGTCCATCTCCACGATCCCGGCCACAATCGGCGCAAAAGTTCTTACGAAGGGAACAAATCTGCCGAGAACAATGGCGCTTCCGCCATTTCGCTCGTAAAACTCATGAGCCTGAATCAGGTACTTCTTCTTAAAAAGAAGGGTATCCTTTCGTTCAAAAAGAAAATGGCCCCCCTTTTTGCCAAACCAGTATCCCGCCAGGTTCCCCAGGATCCCAGCCAGGGCGATCAGGAGCCATAAAATCCCCAGATCGGCATATTCGCTCCCGGTAGGAAAAAGGGCGGCGCTGACCACTTTATCGCTAAAAATCCCGGTAACAAACAACAGGGCATCCCCCGGAAGGAAAAAACCGGCAAAAAGGCCTGTCTCTGCAAACACAATAAATAAGATCATCCACAGCCCCCCATGTTCGATATAGAATTGCGGGTTGATGAGGTCCTTGAGCCCAATACTTAATACCATTAAAAGGTCCACTTAGAAGCTTTTATTTGAAATAATATTTACCGGTAAATTCCGGGAGCCATAAAGAAACGACAAAGATTCTAAAAGTTTCTATATTTATTTTATTCCTGCCTGAAGGCAAGGGCCTTCTCCCTGTCAAACTCTCCTTCCCAGCTGGCAATGACACAACTTCCCAGTGCATTGCCTATGACATTTACCGAAGTTCTTCCCATATCCATTAATACGTCAATACCCAAAAGGGCCATCACCGGCCACATAGGAAGCCCGAAGGAGGATACCGTCCCAATCAGAATCAACAGGGAAGCCCGGGGTACCCCCGCTACCCCTTTGCTGGTAAGCATGAGGGTAAGACCCATGACCACCTGGCTGCCAAATGACATATGAATTCCTGCGGCCTGTGCTACAAAAATGCTTGCCAGAGAAAGATAAAGGGCGGTCCCATCCAGGTTGAAGGTGTAACCCGTCGGAATGACAAATGAAACGATCTTGCGGGGGACTCCAAAAGCTTCCATGTGCTCCATAGCAATGGGTAGTGCCGATTCCGAACTGGTAGTGGCAAAAGCAATGGAGACCGGTTCGGCAATTGCCCTAATAAAGGGTTTTACCGGGATTCGCATGAACCGGGCAATAAAATACAGTACTCCACCCACAAATACCAAAAGAGCTGCATACAGGGTCAATAATAACTTTAACAATGGGGTAAGTATGGTCAGTCCCAGGTGGCCCACCGTAACGGCAAGCGCCGCCCCCACCCCGATAGGGGCAAAGTTCATAATGAGGTCGGTAAACTTAAACATGGCTGCTGCCAGGCTTTCGGAAAACTGGATCAAAGGTCTTCTCTTGTTTTCGCTTACCTGTGCCAGACCAATGGCAAACAACACACTGAAAACTACGATTGCCAGGACATCCCCATGGTAAATGGATTTGATAAAATTTTCAGGGAAAATATTGACGATCATATCCTGCCAGGAGTGGGCAGTGGCCACGGGCAGTTCCTGGTGAAAACCCGCCGGTATCTGAATTCCAATTCCCGCACCGGAAAGATTGATAACCACCAG
>JAJXYG010000321.1 GCA_021780705.1 Bacteroidota bacterium | reverse complement strand
CATGATGCTCAATGGGGGTATTCCCCTTTGGATCCTGACCGTCCTGTTCGTGATCATTGATGTCGCGTCGATGGGTTCCGGGGCCCCGGCATACCTGCTCGCCCACCTGGCAGGAGGACTTACCGGGTTTTTCTTTGTGGTAAGTCTCAGAAAGGGGCGGGATCCTGGGAGTTGGATGACCCGGTTCTATGACTGGTTTCTCAATCTCTGTAATCCCGATAGAAATATCCTGACCCCCAAGAAGACCCGGGAGAAGATATTCTACAAAACCTCCCATACGGTTCCATTCGAAAAACACCCCATCATCACACAGCAACGGGTGGACGACATCCTGGACAAGATCAACCAGAAGGGGTATAACCACTTGTCCGAAGAGGAGAAAAATATCCTAAAAAAAGCCAGTGAAAGTGATCTGCCCTAGCCCTGTTTTCCACCGGGGTTCATCAAAGATTTTAGATAAAAAATGAAGAAGCCGGTTGCCAGGAAACTGGTAAAAAATTTATTGATCCTGCTCAACGCGGGGATCGCCCTGATGTTTATCGGCGGTTCCTGTGCCCGGTATTTCAATCCGGTCCACTGGTGGTTCCTGGGGTTGCTCACCCTCCTGCTGGCCTACCTGATCGGGGCCCTGGTGCTCTTCCTGGTTTTCTGGGCAGTCAGAAAATCTTTCTGGTGCGGCCTGTCCCTGGTTCCGCTGGTGGTTTTCTATCACTCCGTGATCAACATCTTCCCGGTGAACATCCCTCATTCATTCCAGATGAAAAAGCAACCGGGGACGATCCGGGTCATGAGCTGGAATGTGGAGCAGTTCAATATACTGCATCATAAGGACCATCCGGAGGTCAAGCAGGAAATGCTGGACCTGATCAACCGGTATGACCCGGATATTGCCTGTTTCCAGGAAGTGGTGGCTTCCGACAAAAAGCAGGGGATCAATTACCTGCCCGACATTCTGAAGGCGCTTCACTTCAAAGACTATTTTTATTCTTACAGCCTCAAGGATGATTTTGACCGCTATCACCATTTCGGAAGGATCATCTTTTCCAAGCTGCCCATCCTCAACAAGCAAACCGTGGTCAACAATCCCGGAGATTATAATGCCACCTTTCAGTATGTGGATGTCCTGTATGGGAAAGACACCATCCGGGTATTCAACATCCACCTGCAATCCCTGAAATTCAGCAAAGCCAACCTCAATTACCTGGACAATAATGAATTCAGCAGCGACAGCAATATCACTGAATCCAAAAGCATTGTGGCCAAAATCAAAAGGGGGTTCCTCAAGCGTTCGGTCCAGGCGGCCTTCATCAAGGACGAGATCAACCACAGCCCCTATCCGGTCATCCTCTGCGGGGATTTCAATGATGTACCCAATTCCTATGCCTATGAGACCATCGGGGAAGGGCTGCAGAATGCCTTTGTGGAAAAAGGGTCAGGGATCGCACGGACCTTCAGCACCATCAGCCCGACGCTCCGGATAGACAATATTTTTGCAGACCACAGTTTCAGGGTGACCCAGTTCACCCGGATTAAAAAACTGCTCAGTGACCATTTCCCGATTTTCGCGGACATGATTCCGGGAGGGAAATCAAAATAATGGCTATATTTGGGCCGATGACCCGCCACTACACTTCCTTTTTTTGTACTTGTTGCCTTTAAGGCATACCCCTTACTTTTGTACCACCTTTCATTACTCTTTGTTGATTTTTAAAAACGCAGCACCTGTATGGCACTCAAAATATATAATTCCCTCACCCGCCAAAAAGAGGTTTTCCGGCCGCTCAACCCCCCGTATGTGGGCATGTATGTCTGCGGACCGACCGTAAGCGGCGAAAGCCATCTCGGTCATGCCAGGCCGTATATTACTTTTGATATCGTATACCGCTACCTGACCCACCTGGGTTTTAAGGTGCGATATGTACGCAATATTACCGATGCCGGTCACTTTGAAGAAGAGGGCAGGCAGGCCGAAGACAAGATCTCCAAAAAGGCGATCCTGGAAAAGGTGGAACCCATGGAACTGGTCCATAAATACACCAGCCTTTTTCACTGGGCCATGCGGCAGTTCAACACTATTGAACCCAATATCGAGCCCACCGCCACGGGGCATATCGTGGAGCAGATCCAGATGATCGAGCAGATCCTTGAGGCAGGTTACGGCTACGAGGTCAACGGTTCGGTTTATTTCGATGTGAACAAATACGCCGCCTCCCATAATTACGGGGAACTCAGCGGCAGGGTGGTGGAAGACCTGCTGGAGACCACCCGGGTCCTGGAAGGCCAGGATGAAAAGAGAAACAAAGCCGATTTTGCCCTGTGGAAGGCCGCTCCTCCCCAGCACATCATGCGCTGGAAGAGCCCCTGGGGGGAAGGATTTCCGGGATGGCATATCGAATGCTCGGCCATGGCAACCAAATACCTGGGACCGAGGTTTGACATACACGGCGGCGGTATGGACCTGCTGTTTCCCCACCACGAAAGTGAGATCGCCCAAAGCACCATCTGCAACCATGTCTCCCCGGTGAAATACTGGATTCACAACAACATTATTACCATCAACGGGAAGAAAATGGGCAAGAGCTATAATAATGTGATCAAATTAACGGAAATGTTTAGTGGAAACCATCCGCTGCTGAGCCAGGGTTTTCATCCCATGACGATCCGTTTTTTCATCCTGCAGACCCACTATCGCAGCACCCTGGATTTCAGCAATGAAGCCCTGCTCGCGGCAGAAAAGGGACTGCGCCGGCTCTGGGAGGCCTATGAGTCTCTTCAAAACCTGAGTCCCGATCCGGCCGACGGACCGGGAGACCCGGACCTGGAACTGAAAATAAACGGGCTTCTCTCGGCGCTGGATGGATTTATGGAGGATGATTTCAATACAGCCAAAGTGCTGGCCAATTTCTTTGAGGTCATTCCCACGATCAATGCCATCAAGGACCTGGTCCTGCCGGCCAGCATCCTGTCTTCCCAGACCCTGCTGCGGATGAAGGAGGTGTTTCATGAATACCTGGAAAACATCCTGGGGCTTCAATCCCTTACCGCTGAGGAGGGAAAACTCGGCGAGGTCCTGGAACTGCTGGTATCCATCCGCAAGGAAGCCAAGGCAAAAAAGGACTTTGTGACTTCCGACCGGATCCGAAATGAACTTTCCCGGATCGGAATAGACATGAAAGATGAAAAAAATGGCCAGATGAGCTGGCGGATGCATTAAGCCGGCCGGCTTCGGGACCCCCATTATCCCTATTATGGAACATATTGCACATTTACAAAAAGACAGGCGGCTCCGCAAGATCATCGATCCTCAAAAGCTGGTAAGCCTGCAAAAAAGAAAGAAGATATACCTGAGAATCTGTGGCTCGATTCTCAGCCAGCAGCTCAGTACCCGGGTGGCCGATGTCCTGTACCGGCGTTTCCTGGATTTATATGGAGGCAGGGAACCCACCCTTCAGCAGATTCTGGATACTTCACCGGAAGTATTCAGGGGGATTGGATTTTCCAGGGCCAAGGCGTCCTATGTGCATAATGTATGCCGCTTTTTTAAGGAAAATGGCCTTACCGATGCCCGGATCCACCGGATGAATGATGCCGAGGTAATTGCACTGCTGCAGCAAATAAAAGGGGTGGGCCTTTGGACC
>JAJXYG010000298.1 GCA_021780705.1 Bacteroidota bacterium | reverse complement strand
ATCCTCCACATATAAAATCATTTTGATTCCGGCCAGTTCCCTGGACTGGGAAATCCTGGGATGGATCTCCTGAAATTGGCCTTTTCGTGTCTTTTTCATAGCCATGAGGCACACCGGAATCTCTCGGGAAAGAAGCGAGTAATTAATGTCGGTGATTTCAGGAAACTTTTCCCTCAGGGACTGCACCTGAGCCTGGGTAATTGAACAGGGCCCGTAGGCATACCGGTTGCTAATTTCTTCCTCATATTTAAAGGTGCCATCAATGCACATTTTCCCTCCAAATCCCAATTTGCTGCAACTATGGTCCAGTACATCCATGGGGCCTTGGGAAAAATATATGTCGGTAGCGGGGTTGAGATTGGCAAATACTTTTTTGGCAAGCGCCTCATAATCGGACAAGGGGGGTACACGAACCGAATCAGCCTTTCGTGGTTTTTCAGCGGTAACCACCAGGATTTTATTGAACATCATTTGCCCAGCCCCCCACATGGCATTCATTACCTTCTGGGCCTGCCCCGGATATTCCTTCATGATTTTGGCTATCACCAGGTTATGGAACACTCCTTCCACCGGCATTTCCATGTCCAGGATTTCAGGGACCATGGTCATCTTCATGGGGGCAAGGAATATCCGCTCGGTTGCCTTTCCAAGCCACGCATCTTCCTGCGGAGGGATGCCCACAATGGTGGCAGGATATACCGGGTTTTTCCGGTGGGTAATGGCTGTAATGTGAAACCGGGGATACCAGTCAGGCAGGGAATAATAACCGGTATGGTCACCAAAGGGGCCTTCCCATATGAGTGCTTCTTCAGGATCGACATAGCCTTCAATCACAAAATCCGCATCCGATGGAACCGCAATTTCCGGCTGGGTTATGCACCTGACCAGTTCCACCTTTTTTTTCCTGAGAAAGCCAGCCAGCATATACTCATCTACATTTTCCGGAAGAGGGGCAGTAGCACTATATGCGTAAACCGGATCCCCTCCCAATGCTACGGCAACCGGCATTCTACGCCCCAGTTTGCGGTATTCGTTAAAATGTCGGGCAGAGACCTTATGGCGATGCCAATGCATGCCGGTGAGGGTAGGTCCAAAAACCTGCATCCGGTACATGCCCACATTGCGGATGTGCTTGACGGGGTCCTGGGTATGAATGACGGGCAGGGTGACAAAGGGTCCGCCGTCCTTCGGCCAACAGGTGATCACCGGCAAGCGGGTAATATCGGGAGGATCCATGATCACCTCCTGGCATTTACCCCTGCCTTCTATTACTTTCGGCATCCAGTTGGCAAACTGCCCCAGTTTAGGCAGCAGTTTGAGCTTCTCCATGAGGGTTTCCTTTGGGGAGGAAAGCAATCCAAAGAGTCCTTCAATTTCCCGGGTCACCTCATCCAGGTCGTGAACCCCCAGGGCCAGGCACATTCTCCTCTCACTTCCATAGCTGTTCATCAATACCGGGAAGTCGTAACCGGTGTTTTCAAAAAGCAAGGCCTTTCCCCCACCCCGGGTCTTACTGATCCGATCTGTGATTTCAGCGATTTCGAGCCTGGGGTCTACCCGGGCAGGAATTCGAATCAGTTCGCCTTCCCGTTCAAGGACATCGATAAATTCCTGGAGATTCTTGTATGCCATAATGATGGCAAAATTAAGCCACAATTCCCTGTTTATGCATAAGGAAAATAACGCATCAGATAGCTGTATCCCACCCGGGATAAAATGGGAATGGGGTAATTCCTGCTTGAATCAATTTACAGGCCTGGGACAACTTAGCTGACGCATAGACTTGTCATTGCCGCCGCCCCCCCCGGAATTGGGAAATAATCTAAAGGAGAGCGTTAAAGTAGTGAAGTAATAGGAATCTTTCAATTTGGAATTACCCTTGATGGCTCCTGCCGCGGGATAGGGCCCCCCATTTTTCAACTCATTACCGCGGTAGGCCAGTTCCACTGCGGTGGAACCGCGGTTGGCCATGAGAGCCGCCTGGTCTACATAGGTGGAGCTGACATCATCTAAATAGTCGGTAAAAGTCTTTCGGTAACCTAATTCGAGACCCACATCAATATCATCACTCAGTGAAAGCTTGATCCCCGCCCCATAGGGAATTGACAATTGGGTAAGGTTGTAGTAACTGCGTCCAGGAATAAAACCCTGACCTTCCGTACTCAATGGTCTCAGGTAGGTTTTTTTTCCGGCTGTATCGTAGGTATAAGGGTTAAAATGAAAGACCGCCACCCCTGCAAATACATAGGGGGTCAGCGAGCGGGTCCCCATCGGGTAAATATAATATTGCAGGCCCAGGTTCACCTCGGTGATGGCAGAAGTAAAGTTCAGGTTTCTAAAGTAATTTTTACTGTACCTGTCATTGGCTGAGACCTTTCCAAACATTAACGCGGACCGGAGGGTAAACTGGTCTGTCAGGTCGTAAGAAACACCAAATCCACCTGCCAAATGGGCCTGGCTAAAGGTATACCTCTTTGCCTGCAGGTCTCCGTTATAATTGGAGGCTCCGGCATAGAGGTCCAGGTGAAAATTTTGGGCCGAGACTGATAAACTGGTTAGAAAAAGGGTAACGGAAGCAAGAAGAATTTTCATTGGGGGTATTGATTTCAATTTCGGTTTTCAGCAGATACCTACGGCAAAAATAATACCGCAAATACCCTATGGGGCAAATAAAGAGCATTTGGTAAGAAACTCCTCCCATTGTAATTAAGTTTAACGGTTAATTAATGAATTTATTTTTGATAAAAAACCCGTTTGAGGCCTATCCACGGGGTCTGGTGGATTTTTCTGGACTAATTCTTAAATAATGCATTTAAAGAGCCAGAATTTCAATAATTTTGCCCCGGTTTTTCGGGATGTAGCGCAGCCCGGTAGCGCACACGTCTGGGGGGCGTGGGGTCGCAAGTTCGAATCTTGTCATCCCGACAGGTATGTTTAGTAACTAGTTGATTTTTAATACAAAATTTAAAAATAGACTAGAAATAGAGATTTTTTAGAGAAAATTGCAATATGGACTTATCTCCATACAAAAAAGTAGTATGCCCTAGTGTATAGAAATTTTTTAATAAGGTGGGTTGAAGTTTTGACTAAAGGGTTTCATTCTAATTAGGTAAGCTTTAAGCTTAAGTAGGTTTTAACAATTCTTTAAAGCCAGCAAAAGCACTTAAAATTCTGGCCATTTTAGGTTCTAAATTAAATTAATTCCCTTGCAATTTTCGGTAGTGGGAACCCCAATAGAACCAATCCTGCGGTTGAAAAGCAACCGGTGGATCTTCATCAGCCTGTACACCTTCTTATGGTTGATCAAATAGCCCTTATCCTTTAGTTCATCCCTCACATTCTTGTACCCATAACAACAAAATTCCTGCTGAAGAATGGATTCAATGTCTTGCAATACCACCTGATTGTCCACCTGCTTTCCATCCCGGGTCACCGTCCTAGTACTGGGCTTGCGACCGCGCAAGCCCTCTCCCCGCTTATAGTAATAACTACTTCGGGGTACCCCTGACCAGGTTAAAAGATCCTGTTTACTCACCATGGGATGACTTTGATACTGTTGCATTATCTTGACCGCCTCTGATCGAGGAATTGACTTTTTTTTAAAAGCTCCGTTTTGAACTCCAGTTCAATCTGTTGTCTGGCTACAA
>JAJXYG010000173.1:12033-14797 GCA_021780705.1 Bacteroidota bacterium | reverse complement strand
AATACACCTGTAATCTGGCGTTGGGCAGGGACGCTACCTTAATTACCAGGGGGTAATCATCCCCATCAATCGAAATATTGATACCGGAAAGCCGCACTACCTCATGCAGGCGGTGCCTGCGCTCATTGATTATTCCAAACCGGGGCATAATGCACCGGACTTCCATTCCACTGTCATTAGATTTTACTGCCAGCCGGTTCACCAATTCAGCAAATTCAGTCATTTCAAGGTAAGGCGACATTTCGTTAGCAATAAATAAAATTCTTTTCTTTGTTGACATTTGCGAATAGTTAAATTAGCTTTAGCAGTTTTTAAACTGGCGGCGAAATTACAATTTTTTTGCCAAATCCAGTAAAACTCAACGTTTGAACCCCTTTGTTGAAGATTATGATTATATTCAAAGATCCCCATAAAATACGTCAACATCTGGAGTCCTTGCAGAAAAAGGGCCTTAAAATAGGCTATGTACCTACCATGGGAGCCCTTCACCCGGGCCACATTTCCCTTGTCAACCAATGCAGACAAACCTGTGACGTTACCCTCTGCAGCATCTTTGTTAACCCGGTGCAGTTCAATGATTCGGAGGATTTTAAGAATTATCCCTCCACCCTGGAGAGTGATATCCTGCTGCTTGAGGAGTCCGGATGTGACCTCCTCTTTTTACCGGGGGAGACTGATATTTACCCGGACTCCTCCTTTCGGAATAAACACTATGAACTGGGCAACCTAGAACAGGTGCTCGAGGGAAAATTCCGACCGGGTCATTTTCAGGGAGTTTGCCTGGTGGTTGAGCGGCTTTTGACCATCCTCCAGCCTGACGATCTCTTTTTAGGGCAAAAAGATTTCCAACAATGTAAGGTTATTTCGCTGTTGTTGCATACCATGGGCAGGCCCCCGCGTCTGCATGTTTGCCCCATTGTCCGGGAAACGGACGGCCTTGCCATGAGCAGCAGAAATCTCCGCTTGAATCCGGAAGAAAGGGCGCTGGCCCCACAAATATTCAAAAACTTAACATTCCTGAAAGAACACCTCCGGGAGGGAAACCTCACCCAACTTCAAAAAGAGGCCGTTTCCCGCCTGGAAACCCTCGGATTCAAAGTAGAATACCTGGAACTCTGCAATACCGAAAATCTGGACCCCCTGAACCGGTGGTCTCCTGGTTTGCATGGAGTCATTCTGGTTGCCGCATTTATCGGGAAGATACGCCTCATAGACAACCTGCTGCTGTAAGTTGATTTAGATTCTGTTTGCTATCTTGTAGCGTAATTATGCGTAAAAAAGTATTTGCAGTCATTCAATACCTGATTTTTCTGGGGTTGGGAATTTTCCTGACCTGGTGGCAGTTCAGCAAGATGACGCCTGCACAATACACTCACTTCATGGGCTCGCTTCGCAACGCCAATTACCTGGTGATCATCCCCATTGTCATCATGGCGCTTCTCAGCCATATCAGCCGTGCCATGAGATGGAAGATTATGATGGAACCCATGGGGTACAAACCCGGTACCTCCAACACCTTTTACGCTATCATGTGCGGCTATTTTGCCAATACCTTTATACCGCGAGCGGGAGAAATTCTGCGGTGTACCCTGTTGGGTAAATATGAAAAGATTCCGGTGAACAAACTGATCGGGACCATACTAGTGGAACGGATATTCGACCTTTTCTGTTACGGGATATTTATAGTACTTACTATCCTGCTCCAATTTTCTATCGTGAAGGATTTTGTAGAAAATAAGGTTCTGCAGATATCCAGCAAGAATGCCCATATTCCCTGGATAAAGATAATATCGGTAATATTACTGGTCGGCGCCTTGATCTATTTGCTCGTCCGGTGGATTTTCAGGAAATATGCCCACCACCGCCATATTATCAGGATCAGAGGTATCCACATGGGGTTGAAGGAAGGAATCATGTCCATCCTCCGTTTAAAAAGAAGGGGAGCCTTCTTATTTCATACCCTTTTTATCTGGGCTATGTATGTGCTGGAAATTTATGTAGGCTTCAATGCCCTTTCCGCCACTTCAGGGATGGGAATGGGCGCAGCCTTCAGTGTGCTGTCCCTGGCTACCCTGGCCATGATTGTGGCCCCGGGCGGGATCGGCGCCTTTCCGGTGGCAGTCCAGCAGGTCCTGTTGATTTATTCTGTAGACAACCTGTCCTTCGGCTGGTTGATGTGGGGCACCAATACAGGAATTATCCTGATTGTAGGAGTACTTAGTTTTGGATTATTAATCTATAATAATAAAAATAATTATGAATCAAGGTGACAAAATCAATGAACGGATATTTACTATTGAAAGATTGGAATGCCATATTAAATGGTGGAGATTGATCAACAAAACCATTGCATTCACCAATGGGGTATTTGACCTGCTGCATGAGGGACATATAAAAGTGCTTACCGAAGCGGCTTCCTTTGCAGACATCCTGATTGTGGGTATTAACAGCGATGCTTCGGTAAAACGGCTTAAAGGGGCCTCACGGCCGGTACACACAGAGCAGACCCGCTCCCTGATTTTGGCTTCACTGATCATAGTCGATGCCGTCACCGTCTTTGAAGAGGATACCCCCCTTGAACTGATCAAAAAGATTATGCCCGACGTGCTGGTGAAAGGAGGTGATTATGAGATCAAGGATGTGGTGGGTGCCCAGGAAGTGATCTCCCATGGCGGAAAGGTTCAAATCATTCCCCTGATACCGGGCATTTCTACCACCGGAACTATTGAAAAAATGAAAAACTCCTAAATCGCTTAAAGGAATG
>JAJXYG010000173.1:0-12023 GCA_021780705.1 Bacteroidota bacterium | reverse complement strand
GCTGGCCTTTAATGCGAGGGTACTGCAGGAAGCCGAAGACCAGACAGTGCCCTTACGGGAACGGATCCGATTTCTGGGAATTTTCTCCAGCAACCTAGATGAATTCTTCAGGGTCAGGGTGGCCACTTTAAGACGAATGATTGAATTCGGGAAAAAGGCCACCAATATGCACCTGGAAGCCTCTCCGGATAAAATCCTCAAGGATATCAATATTATTGTTTCCAACCAGCAGGACCAGTTCAATACCACCTGGACCAATATCAAACGGGAACTCCGCAGCCAGAAAATTTTCCTGCTCACGGAAAAACAACTCAACCGCGAGCAGCAGAATTTTGTGCTCACCTATTATACGGAAAGTGTCAGGAGTTTTATTGTCCCCTTGATGATTGAGGACATTCAGGACTTTCCCACACTGAATGACAAATCCATCTACCTGGCCTGTAAATTGTCCAAAAAGGATGGTACTATCCCTCAACGATTTGCCCTGGTATCGGTAACTTCCAGACTCCCCAGGTTCATTACCCTTCCTTCCACCAGTGAGAACAAATACATCATCCTGCTGGAGGACATCATCCGGTTTTGCCTGCCCAACCTGTTTTCCTATTTTGGATATGATACCTTTTCTTCCAATATCATCAAGGTGACCCGGGATGCTGAAATGGATATTGACAATGATGTTTCGACTTCCCTGATCCAAAAGATTGAGAAAGGACTTAAAAACCGGAAAAAGGGCAAACCTGTCCGGTTTATATACGATAAGGAAATTGACAATTCCCTGTTGAATTATCTAATTAAAAGGCTGGGTATTTCCAATATTGACAGCATACAACCCGGGGAAAGAATCCATAATTTCAAGGATTTTATCAATTTTCCCGACAATGTATTTGAGAGAAAGAATTTAAGAAAGAAGGCTTTCATTCATCCTATTTTGCAAAACGCCAGCAGTGTGACCAGTGTGATACTTCAAAGGGACGTACTTCTTAATTTCCCCTATCACTCCTTTGAATCGGTAATTGATCTTCTCATCGAAGCGGCCATTTCTCCGGATGTGATCAGTATCAAGCTGACCTGTTACAGACTTGCTCCCGGATCCAACATCATCAATGCGCTGACCAATGCCGTAAGAAATGGCAAGTCCGTAATCGTGGTCATGGAGCTTAGGGCCCGCTTTGACGAAGAGGCCAACCTGGAATGGAAACGTAAACTGGAGGAGTCAGGTGCCAAAGTGTATATCGGGGCTCCAAATATGAAGATCCATGCCAAAATTTGCCTGATCAAAAAGAGGGTAAACAATCATACCACCCACCTGGGTTTTGTAAGTACGGGAAACCTCAACGAAAAGACTGCACGCCTGTATGGGGACCATTGCCTGCTGACCAGCAACCGGCATATTATGGCAGACATCAACCGGATCTTTACCTACCTGGAGAACCAGGACAATCCCCAGTTATTAAAGGCCTGTAAGAAACTGATTGTAAGCCCGGTTACCATGCGCACCCAAATGCACAGCCTTATAGACCGGGAAATCCAGGTGGCGCGGCAGGGAAAGCCTGCCGCCATCACCCTCAAAATAAATTCACTCAGTGATGAGGAACTCATACTCAAACTCTATACTGCTGCCAAAGCGGGTGTAAAAATTAAAATGATCATCAGGGGAATATGCTGCATGTTTACCGAAAACAAGAAATTTGTGAAAAAGATAAAGGCGATCAGTATTATAGACGAATATCTCGAACATGCCAGGGTATTTATTTTCCATAATGAAGGAAAAGAAAAAGCCTTTATTTCTTCAGCGGACTGGATGGTCCGCAATATCGACCACCGGGTAGAAGTCACCTGTCCCGTCAACGACAAGGAAATCCAAAAGGAATTAAAAGACATCCTGGATATTCAGTTGTCCGACAATGTCAAGGCCCGGGTTCTGGACAATGAATTGACCAACCGGTACGCCACCAGTCAGCACCCCAAAAAAATCCGCTCCCAGATAGAAACCTTTAATTATCTCTCCAAGAAAAAATACTTATCGGGTGAAGCTGGCAGCAATTGACATAGGAAGCAATGCGGCAAGGTTGCTGATTTCAGAAGCGACAACTGATGAAAAGGGTAACACCTCTTTCAGCAAGGTTTCCCTTACGCGGGTACCCCTTCGGTTGGGCTTTGAGGTGTTTGATACCAGGATGATCTCAGACCATAAAAGGGAATTGTTGCTCCATACCATGAAGGCCTTCATCAACCTCCTGCATGCTTATGAAGTGAAGTACCTGAAGGCCTGTGCCACCTCCGCTATGCGGGATGCAACCAATAGCAAAGAAATCCTTGAAATAATCAGAAAGGAAACAGGAATTGAAATTGAAATCATTTCCGGAAGCCAGGAAGCCTCCTTTATATTTGAAAATCACGTGGCAGAAGGGCTGGATAAAGACCACTCCTATCTTTATATTGATGTGGGTGGTGGCAGTACTGAACTCACCTTCTTCAGCAACAACCAGCTGGTGTTCAATGACTCGTTCAATATCGGCACTATCAGGATACTTAAAAATCAGGTCAGTGACCAGGCATGGGATGAAATCAAATCGGATATAAAAAAGAAGACCCGGTCTCACAAGGAAGTAACTGCCATTGGATCCGGTGGTAACATCAACAAGGTATTTTCCTTAAGTAAAAGAAAGGACGGCAGACCCCTGTCAATTGAACTACTTCGTGATTATTATAAGGAGCTCAGCAATGTTCCCCTGAAGGACAGGATCGCCATCTATAAACTCAGGGAGGACCGTGCAGATGTAATCGTCCCTGCATTGCAGATATACGTCAACGTAATGAGATGGGCCGGTTCCTCACAAATTTATGTCCCGAAAATTGGACTGGCTGATGGTCTGGTGCAACACTTATGGATGGAAGTAAAAAATCAAGTTGTATCCTGAAAAAACGATTTGGAAAAAAAATTCAATTAATATCTCTACTTTTGAAAGGCGAATGCTCACAAGGATTTGTTTTATTCTAATGCAGAGCCAACTCCCTCCTATCGCACTTCACTAAATTCAATTCAGATGTCAGTCAACAAAGAAATCAAGAAAATAACTACCCATACCCTGCTCAAAATGAAAGAGGCAGGCGAAAAGATCTCCATGATTACGGCCTATGATTTTTCTTTTGCCAAGATATTCGACGAAGCGGGCATTGATATCATCCTGGTTGGAGACAGCGCCAGTAACGTGATGGCCGGTCATGAAACAACCCTTCCCATTACCCTGGACCAGATGATTTACCACGCATCTTCTGTAGTCAGGGGTTCCAAAAGATCGCTTATCATTGTTGACCTTCCCTTTGGAAGCTATCAGGGAAACAGCAAGGAGGCGCTGAATTCAACTATTCGCATCATGAAGGAAACCGGAGCCCATGCCATCAAACTGGAAGGGGGTGAGGAAGTATTGGAATCCGTGAAAAGAATCATCAGTGCCGGAGTACCGGTCATGGGACATCTGGGCCTTACCCCCCAATCCATATACAAGTTTGGTACCTATACAGTCAGGGCCAGGGAGGAAGAGGAAGCAGAAAAATTAAAAAGGGATGCGGAATTACTCCAGGAAGCCGGATGCTTTGGCATCGTATTGGAAAAGATACCGGCTGCACTCGCCCGCGAAGTGACCGGAAGGCTCACCATTCCCACCATTGGAATAGGCGCGGGAAATTCCTGTGACGGCCAGGTCCTGGTAATGCATGACATGCTGGGAATCAATACCGAATTCAAACCTCGCTTCTTAAGGACTTACCTGAACCTGCACCAGCAGGTCACAGATGCCATCCATCACTATATCGAGGATGTAAAATCCGGAGATTTCCCGAACGAATCAGAACAATATTGACCCGAAAGGCCGGAAAATTCCGCCACCTGGGAGGCTTTCAAATCCTCAACGCGGGGTAAATCCCCGATTGACCCGCAACAACCCTTCACCCGGCCGGAGAAATTACCCGGGAGACTTCGAACCAAAGAGAGTCCCTGCCGTCAGGGGAATCCTTACTATTTTTGCGTAAAAATAATTTGATGAAATTTCTTGATACATTATCTATCCAAAAGAAAAATAAAGGGGTTTCCACGGGTACCAAATGGTTTTCACACAGCAAAGACCTTGTGGAATCATCCAGCCCGGTAGATGGAAAATTGATCGGGGGGGTATCCGGCTGCGACCGTAACCAATTTGAACAAATGGTCGCTACGGCACAAAAAGGTTTTGAAGCCTGGCGACAATGGCCTGCCCCCAAAAGAGGAGACATCATTCGAAAGATTGGCAATGAACTCAGGGTGCACAAGGAACCGCTGGGAAAACTGGTGAGCTACGAAATGGGCAAGAGCCTTCAGGAAGGAATGGGAGAAGTACAGGAAATGATTGACATCTGCGATTTTGCCCTCGGTTTATCCCGCCAGCTCTACGGGCTTACCATGCAAAGTGAACGGCCCGGCCACCGGATGTATGAACAGTATCATCCCCTTGGAATTGTAGGTATTATTTCAGCATTCAACTTCCCGGTCGCCGTCTGGAGCTGGAACGCAATGATTGCCCTGGTATGCGGGGACGTATGCATCTGGAAACCCTCGGAAAAAACTCCGCTTTGCGGAATCGCTTGTCAACAGATTATTGCAAAAGTTTTTAAAGAAAATAAGGTACCCGAAGGGGTGTGTTCCCTGATGACGGGAGGCAGAATCCAGGGCCAGTGGATGGCAGAAGATCGCAGGATTGCCCTGATCTCAGCCACCGGTTCAACAGCTATGGGGAAGGCGGTCAATATGGCGGTAGGCGCCCGACTGGGTAAAAGCTTACTGGAACTAGGGGGAAACAATGCTATTATCATTACCGATCAGGCAGATCTGGATCTGGCTCTGCTTGGTGCTCTTTTTGGTGCCGTGGGAACGGCAGGACAGCGATGCACCACCACCCGCAGATTAATCATCCAGGAAGGGGTTTATGAAGCTTTCAAAAAGAAATTGGTGCATGCCTATCGCCAGCTCCGGATTGGCAATCCCATGAATGCCCAAAACCATGTAGGTCCCCTAATTGACACCGATGCAGTCCAAAAATACCTTAAAGCCCTGGCCGCCTGCAAAAGTCAGGGAGGTAAATTCCTGGTCCAGGGTGGGGTACTTTCGGGTAAGGATTTTAAGAGCGGTTGTTACGTGAAGCCCTGCATAGCTGAGGTAACCCCTGACATGGAAATAGTCCACCTGGAAACCTTTGCACCGCTGCTGTATTTACTGAAATACAAGACCCTGGAGGAGGCGATTGCCATTCAAAATAATGTACCACAGGGATTGTCGAGCGCGATTTTTACTCAAAATCTGAAAGAAGCGGAACGCTTTCTGTCACTTGCAGGCAGTGATTGCGGAATTGCCAATGTCAACATCGGCACTTCTGGAGCAGAAATCGGTGGCGCTTTTGGAGGGGAGAAGGAAACCGGTGGAGGAAGAGAGAGCGGGAGTGACGCCTGGAAAGCCTATATGAGGAGGCAAACCAATACCATTAATTATTCGGACCAACTGCCTCTGGCTCAGGGAATTCGGTTTGATATTTAAGCAAGTATGGCTGCGCACTGCTTCCTGCCAGTCATCCTTAACAAAATAATTGGCTAATAATTTATGTTCGGTAAAGGCAATTGGACATAATTCCCAATATTTGTGCACAAGTAAACACTAAAATTTCCATATGGCATTTAGATTTAGATTGATGTTGGCGGCTTTTCTGCTCTTTGCGGTAAAGCCCATGTGGGTCTCTGCTCAGGATTCCACGAAAGTTAAAAAGAGCGAATTACCCAATGACTGGTATGAACTGGACAAAGCAACCTCAGGATATAATGGAATCAGCCTGGATAAGGCTTACCATTTCCTGAAAGGAAAGAAAAGTAAAACCGTTGTCGTGGCCATCATTGACAGCGGGGTAGATACCACACATGAGGATTTGAAAGGAGTATTGTGGCACAATCCCGGGGAAATCCCCGGCAACGGAATTGATGACGACCACAACGGGTATGTGGATGACGTATATGGCTGGAATTTCCTGGGTGGAAAGGATGGCAGGAATGTCCACCAGGATTCTTATGAAGCGGCCCGGGTCTATTGGAAACTGCATGCCCAATATGGGGATACAATTCCGGACTCCACGTCCATGGATGCTGCCCAGAGAAAAACCCTGGATGAATATTTAAGGGCCAAAAATAAAGTGTTGAGTGGGGTTGATCCTAAAGAAGTGGCTGTCATGCGCAAGATACTTCCCGCCATGGAAGAAGGAGACTCCATTATTGCGAAGGATTTGGGCAAATCTGAATTTACTGGCACGGATCTTAAGGATTATTCCTCCGACAACATGAAAGCCCGGCTGGCGGCCAATATTCAACTGAATATTTGCAGGCTCAACAATAACGATAATATAAGCAATAATGATATACTGGAAGATTTGAGGGGCCAGATACGTAAGGCCGATGCGGCCACTACCCCACCCGAAGATTTCCGGGGCGAGATTGTAAAGGACAATGAAAATGACATCAATGACCGCCATTACGGCAATAACGATGTAATGGCAGGAACCCCCTCACATGGTACCCACGTATCCGGAATTATCGGAGCTGTAAGGAACAACGGTATCGGAATGAACGGGATAGCCGACAATGTAAAGATCATGATGATACGCGCCGTTCCCGACGGAGATGAACATGATAAGGACATCGCCAATGCCATCCGGTATGCAGTGGACAATGGGGCTGAAATCATCAGCATGAGTTTTGGAAAGGATTTTTCCCCTGAAAAAACCTGGGTGGACGATGCGGTAAAATATGCTGAAAGCAAGGATGTCCTGCTGGTACATGCGGCAGGAAATGACCACAAGGATATTGACACGACTGCCAATTACCCCAATCCGGAATTTGCAGATGGATCAGGCAGGGCGGATAATTTCATTACGGTAGGTGCCAGCGGAGATTCCCTTAACGGAGGATTTACGGCAGCTTTCAGCAATTATGGGAAAAAAGAAGTGGATGTGTTTGCACCAGGAGTTGACATTTATTCCACCCTTCCGGGAGGAAACAAATATGGAAAGTACTCCGGAACCAGCATGGCCTGCCCGGTAGTCGCAGGAGTAGCAGCACTTTTGCTGGAATATCATCCCAATCTGAGTGCCGAGCAATTAAGATATATCATTGACAAATCTGCCACTCCCATCACTAAAAAAGTAATCCTGCCGGGAACCCAGAAGGGCCCTGAGGGAGATGGGGATATGGACATGGTCAACCTTTCTGATATTTCCATTTCGGGCGGAGAATTAAATGCCTATTCCGCAGTGAAGATGGCCGCCACCATAAAGGGTGACCGGTTTAAGAAACATCGGCTACCCAGGTCAAAAGTTAGAAGGCACCGCAGGAACTGATTTTAATACCCAAATCACCTTATTGAAACCCGGCAGACAAACTGCCGGGTTTGTTTTTTAACGGTTAAATTTGTAGAAATAATCCACTTGTAATGCACAAACCACCCACCGAACAATACCCTGATTATTTTCAGAAGTACGTTCAGTATGTAAAGGATGAAGAACTCGCACAGGCATTTGACCGGCAACTTCCAGAGGCCCATTCCTTTTTCAATTCGATTGGAGAAAACCAATCGCTGAATCGCTATGCTCCGGGGAAATGGGACCTTAGGGAAGTATTGCAGCATATCATAGATACGGAAAGGATATTTTCCTACCGCGCGCTTTGTATTGCCCGACGTGACGCCCAGACTTTACCTTCTTTTGACGAGGTTCAATATGGCATCAATTCCATGGGTAGCCGCAGGCCTTGGAGTGACCTTGTGGAAGAATTCCTTGCCGTTCGAAGTGCCTCTGCCTGTCTTTTTAAAAGCCTTCCTGTGGAATCCCTCCAGATCGTGGGGCCGGTGGGCAACTACCGGATAAGCCCTCTGGCCTTGGGTTATATTTCTTTGGGACATGTCTACCATCACATAAATATTATGAAGGAGCGCTATCTTGGAAAGTAAGGGGCTCTTTCTGAAGCTGCTTCTCCAGAGCCCAATTAAAAACCTTTGAAGTGAAAATATTTTCTGCGGAGCAAATAAAAGAATGGGATAAATACACAATAGAAAGAGAGCCGATCTCCTCCCTGGAATTAATGGAACGGGCAGCCGCTGCCTGTGTGACCTGGATAAATGCCCGATATGAAAAGGACACTACTTTTAGAATTTTTTGTGGCAAAGGAAATAATGGAGGGGATGGCCTTGCCATCGCAAGGCTCCTGATAGAAAATGGATACCAGGTATTTACCTACCGGATATCGAATGGTACTGAAGGGTCCCCAGATTTCCTCACCAACCTGCGAAGACTTGAAGCGGAGAAGGGATCGATTACCCGTCTAAGCACCGCGGAAGACTTCCCCCCCATTGATCCAAAAGAAGTACTCATTGATGCCCTGTTTGGAACCGGCCTCAATAAGGAAATCAGGGGGCTCTATAAAAAGCTAATCGTTTACCTCAATCAGGCCCCTGCACCTGTCGTGTCTATTGATCTGCCCAGTGGCCTGTACACCGACAGAAGTACGAGGAATCAGGCAGTGATAAAGGCATCGGACACTTTGAGTTTTCAACAACCCAAATTGGCCTTTTTTATGGCTGAAAACCAGCTCTTTCTGGGCCGCACCCATATTTTGAATATTGGCCTTTCCCGTGAATTCTATCATAATGAATCCTCCCAGGTCGAACTGGTGGAGCCTGACCTCGTGGCCGGTATTTACCGGCCAAGGAGCCCTTTTGCCCACAAAGGAGATTTTGGCTTTGCGGGGCTCATAGCCGGAAGCTATGGAATGATAGGGGCTGCCGTGCTTTCTGCGCGGGCCTGTCTACGCTCAGGAGTGGGAAAATTGACTGTGCTTACCTGCCAGAAAGGATACCAGATTATTCAAACCGCAGTGGCGGAAGCTATGTGTGAAGTCTGCGGCAATTCCTTTGTGAGGGAAGTAAGCAGGTTATCCCGCTTTGATTCCCTCGGAATCGGACCAGGGATAGGACAATACCCGAGTCACCGAAAATTGCTTTCAGAGATTTTCAGGCAATATCGGCAGCCTATGGTGATAGATGCCGATGCACTCAATGTACTTTCCAAAAACGCATCCCTGGTCTTAAAAATTCCTCGCTACAGCATTCTTACCCCCCACCCGAAGGAGTTCGACAGGCTATTCGGTTCCACAGCATCGGATTTTGACAGAATGCAACTGGCGCTCAAAATGGCCAGGCAACTTCGAGTCTATATTATTCTGAAAGGACATTACTCTATTATTGCCACCCCAGAAGGCAGGGCCTTTATAAATTCCACTGGAAACCCGGGGATGGCTACCGCAGGTTCCGGTGATGTCCTGACCGGAATTCTCTCAGGACTGCTCGCAGCCCAATACACCCCCGAGGAAACCGCTATTTTGGGCACTTACCTTCATGGACTGGCAGGTGACTTGGCGGCAGTGAAAACCAGCGAAGAATCCATGATAGCAGGTGATATTGCGGGCGGTTTGGGGGAAGCCTTCCGGATTATCGCAAAAAAGGGCCCTATCTTAAGGGAAGTGGACGGTAAATCAAGGTAAACCCTCCTGTCCATTTGCGTATTGCGTAAAAGAAAAATGGCCCCTCAAATGTTTTTTCAGGGGGTACCCGTTACCTTCAAAAACCAGCTACCGTAAGGCAAGGAGTTATTAGCTTTTTAATCTATTTTACCCTATTTTTGCCACCCCTTAATTTGTAATGACTGAAATATGGATAATTTGATTTATGTAATTCCTGCAATGGGAATTGTCGGATTGCTTTATACGTTTACTAAATTTTCCTGGGTAAATAAACAGGATGCCGGAAATGAAAAAATGAAGGAAATCAGCACCTATATTGCTGATGGTGCCATGGCATTTTTAAAGGCAGAATACAAAATCCTCACCTACTTTGTAATTATTGCAGGCTTGCTGCTTGGGTTGATGGGATTTAGCAGTGCCAACAGCAGCTGGGTCATCGCCTTGAGTTTTGTGTCCGGGGCCGTGATGAGCGCCCTTGCAGGATTTATCGGAATGAAGGTAGCCACAAGGGCCAATGTGCGCACAGCACAGGCCGCCCGGACAAGTCTTGCAAAAGCCCTGAATGTATCCTTTACCGGAGGGTCCGTAATGGGACTTGGGGTGGCCGGTCTGGCAGTGCTTGGCCTGGGAGGTCTCTTCATCATATTTAAAGCGATTTTTGCTCCGCATGCCGCCGTAGATTCTGTGGAAATGGAAAGAACCATTGAAGTGCTAACCGGGTTTAGTCTGGGTGCAGAAAGTATTGCCATGTTTGCCCGTGTGGGTGGTGGTATCTATACCAAAGCAGCCGATGTAGGTGCAGACCTGGTTGGAAAGGTAGAAGCGGGAATCCCCGAAGATGATCCCCGTAACCCTGCCACCATCGCAGACAATGTGGGAGACAATGTAGGAGACGTAGCAGGGATGGGTGCCGATCTATTCGGATCCTATGTTGCTACCGTACTGGCCACCATGGTTCTGGGAAGGGAAACTATTTCCCATGACCAATTTGGAGGGATGGCTCCAATCCTGCTGCCTATGTTGATTGCCTCCATGGGTATTATCTTTTCCATTTTAGGTACCTTCTTTGTCAAAATATCCGATAAGGCAGGGTTACATACGGCGGTAGTACAGAAGGCGCTCAATATGGGAAACTGGAGTGCCATCGTCCTTTCTGCAATCGCTTCTTATTTTCTGGTCATGTGGATACTTCCCGACAGCGATATGATCCTTAGAAATATTCACTTTACCAAATATGGGGTATTGGGAGCCATCTTTGTCGGTCTCGTGGTGGGTACCCTGATGAGCTTCATAACCGAATTTTTCACTGCCATGGGAAAACGCCCAGTGCTCTCCATAGTAAGGCAGTCCTCCACAGGACATGCCACAAATATAATCGGCGGTTTGGCAGTCGGCATGGAAAGTACCATGTTACCTATCCTGGTGCTGGCTGCGGGAATATACACCTCCTACTGGTTTGCCGGGCTCTATGGGGTGGCCATTGCCTCAGCAGGTATGATGGCTACTACAGCCATGCAGTTGGCCATTGATGCGTTTGGCCCCATTGCAGACAATGCCGGGGGTATCGCAGAAATGTGCGAACTGCCTCATGAAGTACGCGAAAAAACCGACATCCTGGATGCCGTAGGTAATACTACTGCTGCTACCGGTAAGGGCTTTGCCATTGCTTCAGCCGCACTGACTGCACTGGCGCTGTTTGCAGCCTTTGTCGGTATTGCCAAGATCGACGGAATTGACATTTACCGGGCGGATGTGCTCTCAGGTTTATTTGTGGGAGCTATGATTCCTTTCATATTCTCTTCACTGGCCATCCGGGCCGTGGGCAAAGCCGCCATGGCAATGGTAGAGGAAGTGCGCAGACAGTTCAGAACCATACCCGGCATCATGGAAGGAACCGGGAAACCCGAATATGAAAAGTGTGTAGCCATTTCTACCGATGCTTCCATTAAGAAGATGATGCTTCCGGGTGCCATTGCCCTGATCTCCCCGGTAATTATCGGATTTATTTTTGGACCCGAAGTTCTGGGAGGGTTTTTAGCGGGTGCTACTGTCAGCGGGGTTCTGATGGGAATGTTCCAAAATAACGCAGGTGGTGCATGGGACAATGCTAAAAAGTCTTTTGAAAAGGGTGCAGTGATTAATAATGAAACTTATTTCAAGGGCTCAGATCCCCATAAGGCTTCGGTAACCGGAGATACGGTGGGAGACCCTTTCAAAGATACTTCCGGACCGAGTATGAACATCCTGATCAAGTTGATGAGTATCGTGTCTTTGGTAATTGCCCCTACCCTGGCTAAAATCCATGAAAAGGATATTAAAAAGAATATTGAAAATAAAATTGAAAACCTGAAGCTCCTCGACCAAAATTCATCAGGCTTCCAGGGCCACAAAAACACTCATGTATTGGCGTTGCATATAAAATCCCGGGATAAAGTGGT
>JAJXYG010000004.1 GCA_021780705.1 Bacteroidota bacterium | reverse complement strand
GTCCCCGGTCGGAGTCATGGATGCCACCGCACCGGTATTGGTGTAGGTAGCCTCGTAGGATCCGGAATAATACCCTCCGGGTGAAGAGATCCCCGCATAACTGTTGTATACAGAATTGTCAAATTTCTTATTGGGATTATAGGTATCCAGGCGTCCGAAGAAATTCAATTTGTTCTTCACGATATTGCCATGCACGAAAAAGGAGATTCCGCTGGCCACGGTGTTAATCGTATCGGCACCTCCTGCGATTTTGAAGGCCCGGGCATCATTTCTCATGGTATTGACATATCCTTCTACCCCGAAGGTAACCGCAGGGGTATTATAGGCTACAAAGGCCTTCAGCATCTGGCGGTCATGATGCCAGTTGGTTTCCCAGTTGAGCCGCTGGTAGTCGGCATAAAGGTCAACCAGCACCTTCTTGTCCAGGAAATAGTGGTAGATATCTCCATAGAACCATTTGAAGCTGGAGGAAGCGGGTTTGGCACTGGAGCCATTACCCATCATGAGGTTGTATCCGAATTCACGGGTTTTGGGATCCAGAAATCCGCGGAGTCCTACTCCGAGGTCGTAGGAAGGGGTCCTGCGGACATCGGTGATGGTCCTTTCTATGGAGCGGTAACCCCAGATCTTTTCGCTCATCAGCGCAAAGGCGGGGGTAGCCTGTTCACCAAGTACCAGGTCGGTTCCCTTCCAGATATTTTTCCACTGGATGTTGGCCAGCTTGATATAGAAACTGAGCTTTCCATTGGCCGTCAAATCGCCGCTGGCACCCGTAGAGGTCGGTCCGTTATAGGCCGGGAAATTGTCTTCTGCAGCCAGCAGTACTTCGGCTGCAAACTTGTGGGTGATGTTATAATCGTATCCCAGGTAGATCCTGCGGATCTGAAAGGCATTTCTTCCTTTTGGAATCCCGGAATACTGGTTGGTCCCGCCCCGGTTCAGGGAATCACTATGGGCTTTATAATAATAATCCGCAAAGGAATACCCCCATAGTCTTCCGGTATTCGGGCTGCCGGCCTTGAAGGCAGAGTCAGAATTTACCGTAAACTGGGCACTTGCTTTGTTGTAAGGAAAACTTATTGCCATAAAGCAAAAAGTGAAATAAATAAAGTGTCTCTTTGAAATAGTAAACATATAATAATTTTGGCTCAAAGGACTTCCAACTGTATTATGTAAATGTTAAGTGGATATTACCTAATTGTTACCAGGGCCAATATGTCATGTTCGTGACATAATTCTGAACCTGCGCTTCAGAATTTGAATTTTCTCTTCAGTATCCGTCCAATTTATGGTTCCATCTGAATTTTCGAGAGCGATTACCCAGATGAAAATTCTTTTCTGTCCCCCCTAAATATTAAGAAATCAATAACTTAATGTTAACAACATCCCCGTTTTTTAAATAGCAACCCAGGAAAGGAATTTCCAAAAAATTTAATTACAATTTTATGACAATAAAGCCATAAATGATTTTCCTGCCATTTTCCCCGGACCCCTTAAATGCCCAGACCCCGTCGGTGGACGGGGTCTGGAAAACTGTGATTTGGCTTATGAGACGGGGCTTGGTCCCATTCTCCTCCAGGGGATCAGCTGATTATTTTTCCCACCAGGCTTTATAGGTGGTGGTTTCTGAGGACCCCATGTTTTGGATGGCGGTCGCATAATTGGTGGAGTTGATGGTTTTTTCGCTGGTGGGATAGAGGAACCTGGAAGGTATTACCCCGTTATTGAGGTTGGCGGACCCTCCGGTCTGGAAATTGGGAATCCCGGTCCGGCGGTATTCGATCCATCCTTCAAATCCGATATTGATATTACCCACCCATTTCTGGGTGATAATCTGATTCATGGAAGCAGCCATGGAAGAATTGTCAAAGGCTACCCCCGGATGGGTCAGGTAATTCTGGGCTACCGTTGCACTCAGTCCGATATCGGTAAAGGCACCGATTACCCCATTGTCATAATAGTTTTTGGCTGCGGCGCTGCCCCCGGCAATATACCCCTTCAGTGCGGCTTCCGCGAGAATAAACTCCTGTTCGGCGTAGGTGATCAGCCGGGCCTTGATAAGAGGCTGGTTGCTCCCATTGGTGAAGCTGGTATTGAAATTGGAGGCCTGGGCCAGCTGGGGTGAGGTAGCATCCACGACCATCGGCAGGCCACCATAACTGGAAAAGCTGAACGGGGCGCCCTGGGCGGCCGTGGAATTCGGATTGAAATAAGAAGTTACCCTGGCGGTGTCTCCCGTTGAATCCAACACATTGAAAAGGGTGCTGTTGCAATATTTAACGGCGTAGTCCCCGGACCTTTCGGTGAGACTCACAAAATTATACGGGGTCGAGGTGGGCAGGTTCAGGTCGGCACTTTCTGAGGCGCTTTGCATCAGGGTGCCGTCGGTCACGATCGACTGCATCTCGGCAGAAGGATCCATTTTGGAGGAAACCCTCAATAAATACCGGAGGCGCAGGGCATTGATGAATTTGCGCCAGGAGGTGCTGCTGGAACTATACAGCAAATCCCCGGGTAACAGGCCGGCAGGATGGGCTTTCAGCAGGCTGTCGGCTCTTGCCAAACTCGGCAGGATTCCGAGGTCGGGGTCGGTATACACCTTTTGCTGCGGGTCATAGGAGGGGGTGTAGATTCCCTTTCCGCCCTGCAGGGCCTGGCTGAAGGGGATATCCCCCCAAAGCTCGGTCAACTGGGCAAAAGCATAAGACCGCAGGGTTAAGGCAGCTGCCTGCAGGAAATAATCATTTTTCTGCTGGCCGAGCCCGTACAGGGTATTGGCATCCCTGGCAGCCTCATACATGGCAGTCCAATACGGTTCATTGGTCTCAGGAATATACCGGGTGGGCTGGTCATAATAGGAGGAACTGAAGGACATGTACTGGTCGTACCCGTTTCCAAGTGTCCATACTATATTGGCATTATTGTAAAACTCCGTCACGATGGTATTGGAAAGCAGGGTGGTGGCATCCGGGGATTCCAGTGCGTTGGGATTTTGATTGACCTGCTGTAATTCCTTTTTGCAGGAACCAAGGACCAGGCAGCCCAGGGTGACGGTGAATATGGCTAAATATTTTTTCATGATCATATTTTTTTGCAAATGATATTAAAATTTAAGTCCCAGGCTGAATCCGATACTCCTGGTTGAGGGGATGCTCAAAAACTCCGTACCCGGTAGAATCTGCTGTCCTCTCAAAGCGAGGGTTTCAGGATCCACATCCTTGTTCTGGGTAAATTCCAACACGTTGCGGGCCACCAGCGATACATTCAACACGGCCCTGGAATCCTTTCCGAACAGGTGGTCGATGTCGTGGCCCAGCCTGATCTCACGCAGCTTCAGGTAGGAAGCATTGTACATGAAGGCTTCATTATTGGAGGCATTATAATAGGCATTGTAGTAAGTAGCGGCGTCAACCTTGACGGTATTGGGCACATATTTGCCGGAGTTGGGATCCAGCATGACCCCCTTGCCTATAATTCCGGTTTCCCTTCCAGGCAGGGTTTCCACAGACATCCCGCCTGCCAGGATCCCCAATGAGGTATAGGAGTAGAATTTACCTCCCTGGTGCCAGTCCCAGAGGAAATCCAGGGTAATGCCCTTATAGCTCAGGGTATTGGACCAGGCCAGCACGAAATCAGGGTTGTAATTACCGAGCAGGGTATTC
>JAJXYG010000248.1 GCA_021780705.1 Bacteroidota bacterium | reverse complement strand
TAGTCATAATTCCAATCGATGCATTATTTCTTAATAGTGATCAGATTTATTTGGGCAAAAGAATTTCCAGCGAATCCTATCTATCCTTCGGAAAAAAGTGGGGAGATTATTGAATTAACCGTATAATTCAAGATGGATGGCCTTGCGATCGAATCCCAACTGGGTGATATTACTCCTTGCATCATCGATCATTGCTTTCCATCCGCACAGGAAAAATGAGGCGGGATAGCCCCCCGCTCCTTCGGGCATTCCTTCCATTTTCTTTCGGCAGATCTCCTGGTATACCGGGTGTACATAGCCGCTGCGGCCCTCCCACTGCTCCCGGCTCAGGGTAGGTATGAAACGAAAATTTTCCAGCTTTTTTTCAAGTTCCCTGAACTCCTCGTAGTACATCAGATCCTTTTTGGTCCGGCAACCAAAAATCAGGTATAAATCCTTATGAGGAATGTTTCTGAGCTGGATGTCATTGAGCATGCTTCGAAAGGGAGCAATCCCTGTCCCGGTGCATATAAAGAAAATATCCCGGTCAATGGGCTGGTCCAATGTGAAGAATCCGAGCGGTCCCTTAAACACAATTTCGGAACCTACCTTCAGTTCATTGAAAAGATAATGAGTGCCGGACCCTCCTTCCAGCAGTACGATCAGCAGTTCAAATACATTGCTGCCATCAGGCCAGCTGGCGATCGAATAACTCCTCCACCTCTTGTTCTTTTGTTCATGAATGGGAAGATCCAGGGTCACAAACTGACCGGATTTGAAGGAAAAAGCATCCAACTCATGAGCCTGGATAAAAAACCTCCGGGTATTATAGTTTTCGTCTTCTATGCGGATAACCTTCCCTGTGTGCCATGGTTTTGTGGACATGCCAAAAATTTGGCGAAAAATACTAAGGTTATTCGTATTGAAAAAATTTACATTTTTTGAGCCAGGATCCCCTTTTGGGCATACTTCAAATCAATGCCCAAATCCCTGAAAATAGCCCTAAATTTGCCGCTTCGACAAAAGAAGTGGGATGAATTTGGACGTGCTGAAGGATTTGTATCTGAAAGATGACCGCATTTTCCGGATTGCGGATGGGACCTTATTGTCTGTACCCCGCCATGTACATGTTTCCGGACTTCATGGAAGCGCCTCCCCTTTTATCATGGGGGCGGTATTTGCCCATCCGCTCACCAGCGAGGTCAACCACCTGGTAATAGCAGCCGATGCCGAAGAAGCGGCTTATTTCCAGAATACCCTGGAAAATATTACGGGTGCCCTGGATATCTTTTACTTCCCTTCCTCCTATAAGAACAAGAAGAATTACCACCTGCTCAACAGCAGCCATGTCATGCTCAGGACGGAAGCCCTTACCAAAATCAGCGCCGGGGGGAATCGCAAGGTCCTGGTCACCTACCCCGAGGCCCTTTTTGAAAATGTGGTGGTTCCGGAGTCCCTGCGCCGCAACATTCTCAGTTTTAAGCAGGGAGAAACCATTGATCCGGAAGGGTTGATGGCTCAATTCGTGGAATACGGTTTCAGCCGTACCGATTTTGTATATGAACCCGGGCAATTTGCTGTCCGGGGAGGTATTCTGGATATTTATTCCTACGGCAATGAAAATCCCTACCGGATCGAATTATTCGGCAATGAAATTGACAGCATCCGCCTTTTTGATCCCCAGACCCAGCTCAGCCTGAGAAAATTATTACAGGTAAGCATCATCCCGAATATAGATACCCAGTTCTCCACGGACCAGAAGGTATCGCTGATGGAATTTATGCCGGAAAATACGGTGGTATGGACCGGGGACTGGTCCTTCATCCGGGATATCATCAGCCAGGAATGGGAATATATCCGAAGCGCCGGCAGTGGACAAGACCACAGGGCCGCCTCCAGGGAGTCGGGTGGTGAAGAAGAGGAAGGGCTCAACTATAAGGGTAGCGTGTCCCTGGACGATTTTACCGATCCCGGTCAACTGGAAGCGCAGATCCGCAAACGCCATGTCATTGAATGGGGGGGTCATCCCTACTATGCCTCCGGTGAGGAAATTCATTTCAGGACCGCCTCCCAACCGGCATTCAACCGACAGTTCGACCTGCTGATCCAGAATTTGCGGACGCTGGAGCAGGAACAATATGGGCTATTTCTATTTGCAGAAAATCCCAAACAGCTCGAAAGGCTGCATACCATTTTCCGGGACCTGAATGCGGAAATCAATTTTACCCCCATTCCGGTTTCTATCCACGAAGGTTTTATCGACCACGACCTGAAGGTGGTCTGCTATACCGACCATGAAATCTTCCAGCGTTACCACAAGTACCGGGTCAAACAGGCCTTTACCAAGAACAAGGCGCTTACGCTCAAGACTCTCAGGGAACTGCAGCCGGGAGATTATGTGACCCATATTGACCATGGGGTCGGGGTTTATAGCGGACTTCAGAAAATAGAGGCGAATGGTCGTATGCAGGAGGCTGTGAGGATTGTATACAAGGACAATGACCTGTTGTATGTCAACATCTCCTCCCTGCACAAGATCAGCAAATACAGCGGGAAGGAAGGCTCTGTGCCCAAAATGAACAAACTGGGCAGTGATGTCTGGAACAAGCTGAAAGAAAAGACCAAAAAGCAGGTCAAGGATATCGCCACCGATCTGATCAGGCTCTATGCCCAGCGAAAAAGCCAGCTGGGATTTGCTCATTCCCCGGACAACTACCTTCAGACCGAACTGGAAGCTTCCTTCTTGTATGAGGATACCCCGGATCAGAATAAGGCCGTATTGGACGTGAAGTCTGACATGGAGAAACCCTCCCCGATGGACCGGCTCATCTGCGGAGACGTGGGCTTTGGAAAGACGGAAGTGGCCATCCGGGCCGCCTTCAAGACCTGTTTGGACGGCAAGCAGGCGGCCGTACTGGTCCCGACGACGATCCTTGCTTACCAGCATTACAAGACGTTCAGCGAAAGGCTCAAGGAATTTCCGGTGACGGTGGACTATGTCAATCGCTTTAAGAACAGTAAAGAAAAGAAGGCCACCCTTCAGCGCCTGAAAGAGGGAAAGATCGACATTATTATCGGCACCCATTCCCTGCTTGGCAAGGAAGTGGCCTTCAAAGACCTGGGCCTGATGGTAGTCGATGAGGAGCAGAAGTTCGGGGTTTCTGCCAAGGAGAAGCTTAAACTGCTCAGGACCACGGTGGATTCCCTGACCCTAACGGCCACGCCCATTCCCCGAACCCTGCAGTTCAGCCTTATGGGGGCGCGAGACCTCAGCATCATCAATACCCCTCCCCCGAACCGCCAACCGATACAGACGGAAGTCCATGTATTCAACCAGGAATTCATCCGGGACGCCATTTATTATGAAACGGAACGCGGTGGGCAGGTATTCTTTATTCATAACCGGGTGCATGGCCTCAGTGAGATGCGGGTCCTGCTGCAGGGGTTGTGCCCTGACCTGAGCATTGCCTATGCCCACGGCCAGATGGAGGGGGACCGCCTGGAGGAAACGATCCTTGATTTTATGGACCGTAAATACGACGTACTGGTCTGCACCAATATCGTGGAAAGCGGGGTGGACATCCCCAATGTGAACACCATCATTGTGAACAATGCCCACCAGTTCGGGCTCAGCGACCTCCACCAGCTTCGGGGCCGGGTAGGCAGAAGCAATAAAAAGGCCTTT
>JAJXYG010000301.1 GCA_021780705.1 Bacteroidota bacterium | reverse complement strand
AAGGACCACCGACATTCCCGAGGTAGAACCAATCAGCATGACCTTAGGATACTTTTTCGAAATGGCCAACCGGGCCAGCTGGAGGGTGTTATTATTGGAGGAAATCACCTGGGTCACCTTGTGGTCACGGATCATGTACAGGCCATTGGCCGGAATCAGCAGGGAATTGCCATCCCTTAATATCTGGAATATCTGGTCCCTGGGCATCTGATTCACAAAATGAAATCTGGAAGTGGCTGAATCGAATTTCAGCAGCCCGTTATTGGTACCTACGTATAATTCTCCGTCCGCAGCCCTTGCGGCGGACACGGGAATCTCGGTGATTCCTGACTGGGCATTGAAACGGGTGAAGGGGGAATTGATTTCCACCCTGGCCACTTCATTATCCAGGGACAGCCAGAGGCTATTTTGATAATCCAGGTACATCCCGTATACCACATCACTTAGCAGGCCGGAATTGCGGTTGATGACTTCCAGGGTCCTGCCCTGGGGATCCATGATGACCAGTCCATAGCCCAATACGGACAATACATAATTTCCATTGATTACCAACCCCTTGTAAAGTATTTGGTGGTGAATGATGGAATCCGCCTGGCAGGCAAATGGGGTGAAATTTTTCCCGTCATACAGGTACAGCCCATGGTTGAAGGTGCCCAGCAGGTAGGAAGGTCCACCCGCAGACGACCTGGAAGGATAGGGGAGCATGACCTGCACCCGGTCTTTTCCGAGCGGTTCGCTGCCCGCAATGAATACCAGGGAATCATCTGCCATCTTCAATATGCCCACTCCCTGTTCATGGACATAGAGCATCCCGTCCAGGTAGAAGCTATACATGAAGTGGGTCGTGGGTTCCCAGCTGCGGGTGTTCCAATTTTCAGCCTTTCCGCTTCCCGAACGGGTCATCCTGAACAGGCGTTCTCTGGATTGGAAATAGACCCCCTCGGGAGTGGGGTGTATGGACCAGATGTCATAGAAATTGCGTTGGTCTTTGGGGACAAATTCCAAAAGAGAATGCTCGACCGTATTTCCCTTGTCGTCTTTGGAGAGATATCCAAAATCCCCCGATCCGCCATAATACACAGTCCCTTTGTCGTCTTTCGCAAAGCAGCGGACGATCCTCGAAGAGGAGGGGGATTTGATGCCCTTCCAGGTCACCCCGTCAAACTGAAGGATGTTATCGGAAGAGGAATTGGTTCCGAAGTACAGAATTCCGTCATTATCCTGTATGAGATTCCATGAACCATATCCCTGTAAAATGGAGTTGTTCCGATAGTTCTTAATGAAGGGGGCTCCATTGCTGGACCTGGCCTGTCCCAGGGAGCCCAGGGGGGCTGCCAACACAAGCAGCCAACCTAACCATATGAAATACCAGCCCGGCTGGGATTTTATCCAAGAATTGCGGTCCATGTGTGTGGAAATTGAGTAATGATTGGGTGGAATTCAGAGGTTAGGGCAAAGAGCTTCTTCAAGGAATGGATGCATCAATCATAGTAAATATAATTATTCCGGTGAGAATCAGCTGTTTTTTTTTGTTTGTGGCCAGCCAAAGGGGGTTGGCGGTAACCTGACCGGGGCTGCTGTTCCGGATTGTCCTTGTTAGTTTTTATGGGAGTACCTTTCCATCTCCATTAAAAATAAAAAAGTATGAAAAAGTTTATTTCAACCCTGGTGGTGTCCTTCATTGTATTTTCTTTTTCACCACTTTATGGCCAAAAGACCCTGCTGGGCCTTAAGGGAGGGATCAGTATTCCCAATCTTACTTCCGGCGGCTCCGATCAAAATCCGCTCAATACGGGCTATTCGTCCCGACTCGGCGGGGACGCTGCCCTGTTTGTCCAGTTCAATCTCTCCAAAGTGTGCTCCCTGCAACCCATGGTGGAATATTCCGCCCAGGGCGGGAAGAAAAACGGGATGCAGGCATTTCCTACCCCCACTGCTTTTGAAGCGTATTTCCCTCCCGGCAATGCGCCTACTTACCTGTATGCCAATTATAAAAGTGTGGCCAAACTCGATTACCTTCTGGTACCGGTTTTGGTGAAATTCGGGTGGGACCTCGGCAAACAATCCCCCTACCGGTTTTATTTTGATGCCGGGCCGTTTGTAGGCTTCTTGCTGGAAGGCAAGCAGGTGACTTCAGGTTCCAGCAATATTTACGCCGATCCCGCCGGACAACAACCACTAACCTCCAGTCCGCAATCTTTTGACAATACCGACAATATCAAAAGCCAGTTACATTCGACCAATTTCGGTGCGGAGGCCAATATCGGGTTTAGCTACCACACCGGAAATATCCTCTTGTTCCTCGAGGGAGGAGGCAATTATGGATTTTTGAATATTCAGAAGGGCACTGCCAACGGAAGGAATAATACGGGTGCGGGAACCCTTACTGCGGGGATTGAATTTTCCCTTGGAAAATAATCCTTGGTAAATTCCCTTGTGACAATTACCTAGTGGGACCCCCTGTGGAAGGCGGGGTAGAATTTTCCTCAATCCTTCTCACGGGGGATTCGGCAGTTTGTCAGGGGGAACCTTAGACGAAGAAAACGGGTTTTAACATTTCTTTTTTTTTACTTATCTGCCTTCGGGACATCTTATTTACACCTTAATCCGGCGCATTTTTTCAATGCTTAGACGAAAAAAGTGGAAATGGGGATAAAAATCCGGATGAGAAAGCAGGTGAGGTATGGTATTTGAATTAATAAGAGAGAGAAAGCCACTACATCGCTATATATATTTTGGTTTGGAAAGTTGGATTACTTGGAGACCCCCGTTTACCGGGGGTTTTTTGTTGGGCCCTCGTAAAAACCCCATATGAACCCGGCCAAAGGTCCCGCCGGAGAATTTTTTTTCAAAAATCAAAGCCTGAAAGGCAACTCTTACCCATCTTTGTGGCATCTTTGCCGGATGGGCACCCTCTTTGGGATCATCCGAAAAAGGGTAAACTGACTGAGCCCTAAATGGATACAAATCACAAAATGAAAGGATTGAAATTTATTACCCGTAAGATTGCCGGTTTTTTCATTGATCTTAATAATGCCTTTCAGTTCACCCTCCGGTTTTTCAGGGAGGTATTCAAACCTCCCTATGAGTTCAAGGAAATCATCCGTCAGTGTTACCAGGTGGGCTATAAATCCCTGTTCTTGATCACCCTGACAGGATTCATCACCGGGCTGGTTTTCACAAAGCAATCCAGGCCCTCCCTGTCTGAATTCGGGGCTACCTCCTGGCTCCCGTCCCTGGTGGCCATTGCGATCATCCGGGCACTGGCTCCCCTGGTCACCGCGCTGATTGCGGCTGGAAAAGTCGGCAGCAATATTGGTGCGGAACTCGGTTCCATGAAGGTTACCGAGCAAATCGATGCCATGGAAGTCTCTGCGGTGAACCCCTTCAAATTCCTGGTGGTCAGCAGGGTGCTGGCTACTACCCTGATGATGCCGATGCTGATGTGCTATACCGGACTGGTGGGAATGCTCGGGTCTTTTTTGAACGTGCACATGAATGAGCAGACCAGCTTCATCTCTTTTTTCCAGGCTGCCTTCAATAATATCTCATTTTTGGATATATTTTCTTCCCTGATCAAGAGCATTGTCTATGGGTTTACGATAGGGGTGGTGGGGTGCTATAAGGGTTTTCACGCCTCCAACGGAACCGAAGGGGTGGGAAAGGCAGCCAATGCCTCTGTGGTGCTCTCCATGTTTTTGATCTTTATTGAAGAAATACTCATTGTACAAATCACCAATAGTTTCAGAGTCTAGATGGAAGAAGGACGCCGCCATACCGACCCGGGGGAACTGATGATCAGGATCCGCAACCTCCATAAATCCTTCGGAGAAAATGAAGTATTGAAGGGGGTAGACCTGGACGTATACAACAAGGAGAATATGGTGGTGCTCGGCCGTTCGGGATCGGGTAAGTCGGTGCTGATCAAAATTATTTGCGGCTTGCTGTACCAGGACAGCGGAGCCGTGACTGTACTGGGAAAGGATGTCATTCATCTCAATGACCGGGAATTACGTGAACTGCGCCTGCAGGTAGGGTTTTCCTTTCAGAATAGTGCTTTATACGACAGCATGACGGTCAAGGAAAACCTCGCCTTCCCCCTGGTAAGACATCGCCGGCATCTGACCCGTAAGGAACAGAACCATGAAATTGAATCGGTACTGGATGATGTGGGCCTGCTGCAAACCCTGAATCAAATGCCCGCAGAACTCTCCGGGGGCCAGCGAAAGAGAATAGGGGTAGCACGGACCCTGATCCTGAGGCCGCGGATCATGTTATATGATGAACCCACCTCGGGACTCGATCCTATTACCAGTATGGAGATCAATAACCTGATCAACCTGGTAAGGCACAAGTTCAATACCACCTCCATCATCATCACCCATGACCTGACGTGCGCAAAAATTACCGGAGACCGTGTGGCAATGTTATTTGAGGGGAAATTCATAAAGCAGGGTACTTTTGCAGAAGTTTTCAGCAGCAGCGACGAACGGATCCATAATTTTTATAATTATAACTTTATTGAATCACGATGATTCCTGGCGGTTCCGGCAGGAGCCGGTATAGCTTGCCGGACCGCAACACTTAACACAGAAAGATGAAATCAACCAATTACCAGAGGGCGATCGTAGTGGGCATATTTGTATTTGTGGGCATAAGCATCTTTATTCTTACGGTGCTGACCCTGGGGTCCCAGCACAAGACTTTTGAAAAATCAATTGCCGTGAAGGCATTTTTTGACAATGTCAACGGGCTCCAGAAGGGAAATAACGTCTGGTTTTCCGGGGTGAAAGTGGGCAATATCGGCAGGGTAAAGCTCCATGATGACGGCAAGGTGGAGGTAGACATCAATATTGAGGTGCAAAGTGTCAAATTCATTCCCCGGGATGCCCATGCACGCCTGAGCACGGACGGACTTATTGGCAACAAGATCATTGAAATTTTCGGGGGGACTCCCGGGAAGGCCTTCGTGGAAAACGGGGATACCCTGGCTATCGAAGCGAAGGTCAGCTCCGATAAGATGATGAATACCCTCTCCAAGAACAATGACAACCTTTACGGGATTACCTCCAATATCAAGACCATCACTGACCGCCTGGTAAAAGGAGAGGGAAGTCTCGGGCAATTGCTCACGGACCAGACGCTTACCAAGCGGCTTGACAATGTAATGGCCAACCTGCAGACCGCCACCGGGCGAATTGACCAGATCTCTGCAAACCTGGCCCGGTATACGGCCAAGTTCAATGAAAAAGGCAATCTGGCTGGTGACCTGGTTACCGACACCACTGTCTTTGAAGGGCTGAAACAGACCGTAAGTCGCCTCAGGCAGGTCGCGGATTCTTCCCAGGCAGTGATTGCCAATCTCCAGGGAGCTACCCTCACCGTGAAGGACGGGCTGGCGGATCCGAAGTCCCCGGCAGGCATGATCCTCAAAGATCAAAATACCGCCAACCAGATCAAGGGCACTCTGAGCAATCTGGAGTCTGCCAGCAAAACCCTGGATGAGGACCTGAAGGCCCTGCAGCATAATTTCCTGTTCAGGAGATATTTCAGAAAGAAGGCCCGAAAGGCGGCCAGTGACAGTACCGCCCGCTAGGATTCTTTGCGGGGAGGCAGGTCAAAGGCTACCGCATCATGCTCAAAATGGCCCTTGTGAGAGCCGTCGCAAAAGGGTTTGGTCTTGGAATGCCCGCAGCGACAGATCGATACCGCCGTCCTGCCCTGGAGCCCATAAATGTTTCCGTCTTTATCGACAATTTCAAAATCCCCCTCCACTTTAAGGGAGCCGTTGCTTTTCACGGTGATTCTGGTTTGAGCCATTTGTGTATCTTAGATTTGCCCAAATATATGGATTTTGACGACCCGGGAAAAACCCCCTCGCCGATGGGCGGGATGGCTGTGCCACCGGGTGTTTTTTTGTCAATTTCACCCTATCTTTCCGTACCTGATTCACACACTAAAAGTCAAAATATGAGGCAATTAAGGCTACTGGTTCTGCTGCAACTCTGTGTGGTGGCAGGATTCGGACAATCTTCCCCCATTCCTTACGGGAACAATCCCGCTGCCGGAAAATACTATAACATCCGGGGTTTCAGGATGTATGTGGAACAGTACGGGACGGGAAAACCCCTGCTTATGATCCACGGCAATAATGGAAGCATCCGCAGTTTTGAAAATAATATCCCTTTCTTTTCAAGGAAGTACCGTGTGATTGTTGCCGACAGCCGCTCCCAGGGCAAATCCCTGGACCCAAAGGATTCGCTAAGCTTTGAAATGTTGGCCGATGATGAAGCAGCCCTGCTGAACCGGCTCCATATTGATTCGGCCTATGTCCTGGGATGGAGCGACGGGGGGATCGTCGCCCTGCTGATGGCCATCCGCCATCCGGGTAAAGTGATCAAGCTTGCGGAGACGGGAGCCAATTTATGGCCCGATTCCACGGCAATAGCGCCTTCCGTCTGGCTGGATGACCAGCGGACCTTTGAGTCATTACGCAAAGGAAAGATACCCGCCGGAATGACCCCCAATGACCGCAAACTGTTCCTGCTGGACTGGTACCAGCCCAATGTCCCGCTTTCTGCACTTAGCGCCATTCGCTGTCCTGCCCTGATCATCGCAGGAGACCATGACCTGATCCGCCTGGTGCATACGGTGGCCATTTACCGGCACATCCGGAAGGCATATTTGTGGATCGTCCCCCATTCAGGACACGGAACCCTGATTGAACACCGCGATGAGTTTAACCGGAAAGTAGATGAGTTTTTCAGCACCCCTTTTCAACGCATGTAGGATTGCAGGGGCCGCGGGCAAATCATTACATTTTGTAATTTTGATAAAAAACCAAGATCATGAAAAATGCCCGCCTTTTCCTGCTGTTCCTGATGGTTGCCTTTTTGGCTTCCTGTGACAATTCCACTGCGCAGAACCCCGAGAACTGGACCCAGGACCAACTGGTACAACCCGCCACCCTGGCTGCCCAATTAAAAGAAGGCAAGGACCTGCCGCTTATATTCTGTGTAGGCCCCGGCGCCATCATCCCTCACTCAGTAGATATAGGAATGACCAGGGATCCCCAGAACCTGGAAAAGCTGAAATCCCACTTGAAGACCCTACCCAAATCCACGAACATACTGATCTATTGCGGATGCTGTCCCTTCGCGCATTGCCCTAACGTGCGTCCTGCAATCAGTTTGTTGAAGGAAATGAAATTCACCAATTATCATTTGCTGAACCTGCCGGATAATATCAAGGAAGACTGGATCTCCAAGGGCTATCCTACCACCTATCAATAGGTGCCCTGGTCAGAATAGGTGGGCCGGATGTCGGCGTCCGATTGTTTTTCATATACCAGCAGTTTTACCGTCCACTCCGGCATGGTATAGTTGAGTGCAATTTCGATTTTGAGTTGCTTTAACTGTGGGGTGGGAGCCACGGGTTCCAGGATGGAAGAAGCAAAGGCTCTCGATTCATCAGGGGTGTCATAGTCCCCGCTGAACCGCCATTTTTCTTTGGTAAAAATCGGATAATCGGCCCCGTTCAACTGGTGGAAAAGTTTGTGGTAGGCTTCCACCGCTTCCTTAAAATCATCGGTCTGAAACAGGGTGGCCTGCCAGCTATAGGCATTCTTCTGCCCCTTTATCTCCTGAATGGTGCTTTGGGTCGCTCCCTGAGGCACCACTTTGCACTGAAATTCAATGGTACTTCCATAGCTCTCCAGGGTGTCTCCGATGATATGGGAAAAGTCATTGTAGTAATCATGGGTGACCATGCCCACGTCCTGCTTTACCGAACTCTCCTGTTTGGGAGGTGTGGGAGATTGTGCCGCAGCGCTCATTGCAAGACCCACTCCAAAAAAAATAAGTAGCATTCTCTTCATAATGAATTGTTTAAAGGTGGACGGATATGTGACGCGATGATAGGGCTATATTTCAGAAACCGGAAGGAGGATTAATCCACAGGTGTTGAAATCTGTATGGCAAACCTGAAATAGAAGAGGGGATTATTACCCCTTACCCGGTTGCCCGGGTGGATTTCCGGGTAAGAAGAAAATGCGCGTCTGAATTATTGATTTTCACGAGGGTGTTCCGATAAAATTTGTTAAATTGAAGTTAAATAAACGCTTGATATCATGAAAAAAATAATCTTTTACAGCGCACTACTCGTGGCAGTCGGCTGTAACTCCTCCAAGGTGAAACCCAATCTTCACATGAATGGGGCATATTTTATGACCTCCCAAACAATTGGCCAGGGAGAAAAAGCAACCAAATACACCGATCTGAAACAATTGAAGATTTATACCGACAGCTTTTTCATGTACGCCCAGGTCAACCCCGGTGATTCGGTATCGGGATTCGGATTGGGCACCTATTCTTCCGACACAGGGACTATCGTAGAAAATGGCATGTTCGTGGCCAGGGATTCAACCGTAGCCACCTCTTCCTCCAGCTATAAATTAATGGTCACTATGAATCCGGACGGCTATGAACAAATCATTCCGGACATTATGATAGACTCCACCAAACAAATGCTTACCGAGGATTACCAGAAAGTCAGCCAGAAACAGACCACCCCGCTGGACGGGGTTTGGAAACAGACCCATTTCTACACCATCAACGGTCAGGATACCGTCCAGGGCGAGCGTATTGAATACAAGGCCTTTTATGCAGGTTATTTCATGTACGGCTCCTTCCTTCACGAACCGGGGGCTACCCACCCGCGTGCGGTGGTAGGATTCGGGACTTTCAAGATGGACGGCCCCAGTAAAGTTAATGAGGTGGACCTGAACGCGACCTATTCCATAGCCGTGGGACAATCCTTCAGTGTAAACGTGGAAATGGATGGACCGGATAAATATAAACAAACCATTGTGAGTGCAGATGGCTCAAAAAGCGTAGAATTGTACGAACGAATGAAGTGAACTGCATGAAATACTTTTTTTTGATGCTCCTGGGAGTACTGCCCCAATACATCCATGCCCAGGGATCCGATGATTTTGAGGATTTGCGGCGAAAAACCGAGTCTTTCGCCAGGATGCCATGGGGTGTCCTTCGCAACGATCTGGCCACTTTCACCCTCTCGGGAATAGATGAAGCGGTGGGCAAGGCTCCTTTGAGGAAAATTCCCTTTTCAGCCATTGGGGAAGACTACATTACTATTGGCGGCAAACCCCTGACTGCTACCGTGCAGCTGGCTCCCTTTGACAAGACCAAGCACCGACTGGATTATGATGGCAAATACCTCATCCGGATTGACCACAGGGCATTTTATGGGGATTACGGATCGATTCCGAAAACTTCCATACAGAAGATAACGGTAGTGGATCATGGAGATACCCTTCAGATACCTCCGGCAGCTTATGCAGACCTGCATGACCTTAACTTTACCTATATGCAGGGAGGGGTCAGGCAATCCCGGGACGCCCTATACCTTTCCGCAGATGGACACCGGATTTATCTGTATTTGTTCTGTGATAATAATTCCGGAAGCTATGAGGTCACCTGGATCTTTCAGGATGGACACTATCTCAGGAGGGTCCTGGATTATGGATTCATGTAGCCCGGAGTGGCAGGATTACCCGGGAATAAAGGAACGGTCAGGAGACTTTCTTCTCGCGATGTCTGGAGAAATTGCTGTTCAGGAGTTTGCCGATTTTGTTTTTGGCTATTTGGGCGCCCGTATACCTGCTGTCAAAAATTTCGCGGAGTTCCAGGACCTGAAGGGCCGGAGTCCAACCCGCAAATCCGGGCCTCCAGACCAGGGTCTCTTTGGTTAGGCGATTTGATTTCAGCTGTTCGACGGAAAAAGGTCCAAATTCTCTGTCTTCTTCCTTAATAAAGTAATGCTTCATAATAGGTACACAACTTAAGAGGTGCTTCCTGGGAAAAAAACGAACCCGGGACATTATTATTTTTCAGACTCCCGGGGAGTACGTTGAAAAAAGGGGCAATTTAGAGGATTTTGAGGTAATTATATCCCTGATTTTTTCAACAATTTCCGGCCTAAATTTGTTACCAAAAGATAAATTCATGTTTATAAAATCAATCATACTTGCCATGGTAATAGGTTCAGCAACAATGGTTTCCTGTCATCCTCAAAACAGTGCCTCCGCTTCAAAAGATCAGCCCGCCGATTCTACTGCCACCGATAAGTCCACTATTGTGGAGGAACCGGTTCAATATGTGGCTGACGGAAAGACCTGTGATGGATATGTTACTTTTGACAGCAGCCAGAAAGGAAAGAGACCCGCGATACTGGTGGTTCATGAGTGGTGGGGACTCACTGACTACCCGAGGACCCGCGCCCGGCAACTGGCTCAGCTGGGATATATCGCCATGGCGGTGGATATGTATGGAAACGGAAAAACCGCAGAAGATCCCAAAACTGCGCAGGAACTGGCTACCCCGTTCTACAAGGATCCCACCCTGTCAAAGTCCATGCTCGATGCCGCCATACAGGTGCTGAAGAAATATCCCCAGACGGATACCTCCAGAATGGCAGCAATAGGATATTGCTATGGGGGCTTTATAGTGCTCAACGCTGCCAAATTGGGAATAGACCTCAAAGGGGTGGTAAGCTTTCACGGGGGCCTCGGAGGGGTGCCGGTGGACAAAAAGCTGATCAAAGCCAAGATATTGATTTGCCATGGCGCCGATGATCAGTTTACCAACCCGGAAGTGCCTGCTTTTAAAAAATCCATGGATTCCGCAGGGGTGGACTATACCTTTATTTCCTACCCGGGCGCCACTCATGCATTTTCCAATCCTGCGGCCACTGCAAAGGGCCTCAAATATCATATGCCCATTGCCTATAACGCCGCTGCGGATACCGCTTCCTGGAATGACATGAAGGCGTTTTTCAAAAAGATATTTTAAGGCCGCCTGACTGGTTATTATTTTCAAAAAGCCCGCTTTTCCGGTTTTAAATCCTGAAAGGTGCTTACCTAGTACTACTTTGACGGATAATCGCTAAGGGAATCACGTAAACAAGGGGGAGGGTGCTTCCGGTAAATTCCCCGGTCAGGAGGGTTCGGGCAATTCCCTATCGGAAAACTACGTGCCCCAAAGGTTAATTTTTTTCAAATGGGTATAACTTTCGGTCAAAAAATTTGCAGCTGTTCACCTCCCAATCTAAATTTGTTCTCAACAAGCTAACCCGACTCTTCTTCCCCCAATCCTTTGAAACTACTCTTTCTTTTTTGCCCAAAGCGCGGCCGTTAGAAAGGTACTATTCTCCAGGGCTAATCCAGCCAGCCAAAATTCAGTACACACTCTATTTCTCCATGATCCCATGTCAAGCCCCAGGGGATAAATGATTTTTTCCTTCCCCGCAAGATCCAGATTCCATAAAAGCCCTTGAAACTGGCGCCTCCACATAGCGGCATCCGCCACTGAAATCTCTGCAGGCACCCTTTTTTGAGTGAAAACTATTTATATGGAAACTTATTTCAAGGCTTATACCCGCACCGTACAGGGTACACTTTTTTATTTTGTCAAGAAGTTCACCCGTTTTCCGGAGGATCCCCATATTCCGGATATTCTCGAAAGGATGGGCATGCATCCCGAATTTCTGCGTGCCTGCCGTCTGGCAGGATTACACGAGGACCAGGCAATCCTTGAACTTCAGGCGCACCTGGAGACAGAAAGCGCTACTGCAAGGGTCATACCCTTCATCCTGGATAGCAGCCTGCATGCCATCAGTTGACAGGTACGCGCCTCATTTCTTCCAGGTGGATTTACTAACAGGGAGCACCCTGTCTTCCGCGAGGTATAAGAAAAAGCGGGAGGTTTTTAAGGTCACGGCTTTCCTGAATTAAACCCGGACCTCAATTTCCGGTCCTACCCTTATCCGTTTGGGATACTCCGTGAGGATATACCCATCCTAATGAACCATCCATGGCAAAAATTACCCCACAATTACTCAACCAGCACCTGCTGTGGCGGGCTGGATTTGGACCCATGCCGGACAACCTGACCTGGCTTTCACAAACGGTCCCCACCGATCTATACCGCAAAATGGAAAAGGTCTCACAAAGTCCCGGCGAAGACTTCGGGGTGACTGGTAACCTGGTTGATGGCCTGGGTAAAGGGCTTGGTGAACTGGCCCGGTGGCAGCAGCTGAGCAAGGACCAAAAAATCCAACTCCGAAAGCAAAGTGTAGAAGCCCTCAAAAGCCTGAATCTTGCCTGGCTGGATACCATGGTGGGAAGTGACCGGCAGTTGAGGGAGAAGGTATCCTTCTTCTGGCATGGTCACTTTGCCTGCAGGGTGATCAATGTCTATTTTCAACAACAACTCATAAATACCATCCGCAGAAATGCACTGGGCAATTTCGGAGACTTGTTGCGTGAGGTGAGCAAGAGTCCAGCCATGCTGGCTTTTCTGAACAACCAGCAAAACAAAAAGCAACATCCCAATGAAAATTTTGCCCGGGAAGTGATGGAATTATTTACCATGGGCCGGGGAAATTATACAGAAGATGACGTAAAGGAGAGCGCGCGAGCTTTTACAGGCTGGGGATTTAATTTCCAGGGAGAATTTGTAGAAAGACCTTTCCTGCATGATAACGGGACCAAGACCTTTTTGGGCAAGACCGGAAATTTTGACGGAGATGATATCCTGGATATCATCCTGGAAAACCGGCAGACCGCCTATTTCATTACGGCAAAGATGGTACGCTTTTTTGTAGGGGATCAGGTAGGCGAAGACCGGATTCGGGCCCTTTCTGATCGTTTCTACCAGAGCAATTACGAGATAAGCCCGCTGCTCGCTGATATTTTTATGAGCGACTGGTTCTATGAACCACCTCATATCGGGACCCGGATCAAATCTCCGATTGAACTGATGGTTGGGATTCGAAGGATGATTCCCATGCAGATCGAAGCACCCCAGGTGCAGCTGCTCTTTCAACGCGCCCTGGGTCAGGTGCTCTTTTTTCCGCCCAATGTGGCGGGGTGGCCTGGCGGCAGGACCTGGATTGACAGCAGCACCCTGCTTTTGCGCATGCGTATTCCTCAATTGCTGGCCTTTTCCAGTGAGTTTTCCCTTCAGCCCAAAGAGGATGATGACATGACGATGGGCCGTCCGCAACCCCAGGACCACCGGGGAAAAAGAAAAATCCGGGTGTCTATAGATTGGAAGACAGTCGTACGGGCCTTTGATCCGGTTCCCCGCGACGAACTGGGGTCCGCCCTCTTTGGCACCTTATTTCAGACCCAAAGCCGGATCCCGAAGGAAGTGTTGGATCGCTATGTAGAAAAAGATACCAGAGGAGATTATATCGGTACCTCCGTAATAGGACTGATGAGTACCCCGGAATATCAGTTGTGTTAAAAAGATATTATTCATATCCATACCTGTCCGCTCATGCTATTAAAACGTAAAGAATTCTTACAGATCGGGTCACTGGCCACCGCCTCCCTGTTCGTGCCCAAGTTTCTGAAGGCCCTGGAATCTCCTGCCCGGGTGCCACCGGGAAATAAGGTCCTGGTGGTCCTGCAGTTGAGCGGGGGCAATGACGGGCTCAATACCGTCATCCCTTCAGGAAATGATATTTATTACCGAACCCGTCCGCACCTGGGGATTAGCGCAGGGGAATCGCTTTCCCTCACTGACCAGGCGGCGCTGCATCCCTCGCTCAGTGCCTTCAAATCCTTCTATGAGGATGGGTCACTGGGAATCCTGAACAGCGTGGGATACCCGAACCCTAACCGGTCCCACTTCAGGAGCATGGATATCTGGCAGAGTGCCAGCGACAGCAGGGACTATGTCTATACCGGGTGGCTGGGCCGGTACCTGGACTCCACATGCGGAAATTGCGGGAGACCCACCCTCACCCTGGAAATGGACGACATCCTGAGTCTTGCCATGAAAGGGGAGCAAAACAAGGCCATTGCGGTAAAAGACCCCCGGCGGTTGTATAATGGCAGCAGGGAGCCTTATTTCAGGGACCTGAACCAGGCACACCATGGGGAAGAACCCACCGTGGATTATCTTTATAAGACACTGAGCGCTACCCTGAGCAGTGCGGAGTACATATTCGAAGAAAGTAAATTGCATCCTTCCGGCGGGTCTTATCCCGATACGGAAATCGGCAGGAACCTGAAGACGATTTCTTCCCTGATTCAAAGTGACATCAATACCAGGGTCTACTACCTCAGCCTGGGAAGCTTTGACACCCATGTCAACCAGAAAGAGCAACAGGCAAGGCTGTTTACCCAGTTAAATGACGGGATGGACGCCTTTGTAAAGGACCTGAAGGGGGCCCACCGCTTTGAGGATGTCATGGTGATGACTTTCAGCGAATTTGGCAGGAGAGTTGCCCAGAATGCAAGCGGTGGTACCGACCACGGGACCGCCAACAGCATGTTCCTGGTGTCGGGAGGGCTCAAACAAAAGGGGTTGCTCAACCCGATGCCCGACCTGTCGGATCTGGATCAGGGAGATCTGAAGTTTCAGGTGGACTTCAAAAGCGTATATGCCACCGTGTTACAAAAATGGCTGGGTGCCAACGATTCCGAAATCCTGGGCAGGCAGTTTGACCTGCTGAATTTTATCTGACCGCCAAATTGGTCCGAACCCCTTTTCTTTTAAGAAAATCACCCTTAGGCAGAACCGGTTCTTTCCTTCACAATTTCATTTAAGGATTTAATCCGGGCAAAGATCCAGACTCCTCCCAGGAAGGCTGCAACCACCAGGATGAGGAAAAAGATCTTCTTGTCGGTAAAGACATCCCAGAAGCTGGTCATGATCCCTGCAATCTTTCCACCCAGGGAGGTGGCCAGGAACCATCCACCCATCATAAGGGCGGTGAGCCTGGGAGGGGCCAGTTTGGAGACCAGCGAAAGTCCGATGGGACTGATCAGCA
>JAJXYG010000137.1 GCA_021780705.1 Bacteroidota bacterium | reverse complement strand
ATACTCAAACGATTTATTCCTGCTTTTCTCCACCAACCAGCCTGCGACGCTGAGAAATCATCAGGATTGGCTTCCAGGGTGATTTCTGCACCCGGGTCCAACGTAAAATGCCGGGTGATACGGTCCATCAGAAATTGGAGTTCCCCTTCTTCCAGCAGGCTGGGAGTACCTCCCCCAAAATACAAGGTCTCAATACTGGGTAGCACTCCTTCTTCGTTTTGTATCCGGTGGCAGGTGTAGTCAATTTCCATGGCAATTGCCTCCAGCATGGATTTTTTGGAATCCAGCCGGGTGGAAAAATGGAAATTGCAATAATAACAGGCCTGCCTGCAAAAGGGAATATGGATATAGATACCTGCCAATATTATTCTGTTTTTGATTACCCCCATTCAGCCCGGGGCGGGTTTTCAATATTTCCAGTTAGATTTGAGCGATCATCATGTACAAAGTAGCCCTCAAATATTCCATCCGGTGGCTTGGACCCCTGATCCTGATGTATATGGTGCTGGTAGCTTCCTGCTATGGACAGCATACCTACCAGGTGCATTATGTACTGCAAGGCAAAGATAGCTCCCAGAAACTGGAACCCCTCGGAATTGAAAGCAAGTTCAATGGACGGGAAGCGGCACGGGTTTACCTGAATGCCCTGCAATCCAGCCTGGTGAAGAAAGGATATCCTGCCGCATCGGTAGATTCCGTGTTCTATGACAGCACTTCTGCCCGGGTGGACCTTTACCTGGGTCAAAAATACCGCTGGGTCCAAATTCAAACCGACAGTGTCGACCAGGGATTGCTCGACGCAGTCGGATGGAGTGAAAGGGAATTCAGGAACAAGCCCATGGACTTTGCAAAACTGGAGTCCCGTCAGCAGGCCATACTGACCTATTATGAAAACAACGGTTACCCCTTTGCCGAAGTGTATTTGAAGGACGTCTCTATTGAAGGAGACCTCATCCATGCCAGGCTGGCCATCCAGAAGGGTCCCCTATACCGCATCGACTCCATCCGGGTATTTGGAAAGGCCAGGGTCAGCAAACTTTTTTTGCAGCACTACCTGGGTATTCCCAACGGCAGCCTGTATGACCACCGCAAGCTGGAGACTATCAAAGCCAGAGTCGATCAACTGCCCTATGTCAAACAGGTGAAGTCCTGGGATGTATCCATGCTGGGTACCGGTTCCATTCTGAACCTCTACCTGCAGCCCAAAAAAAGCAGCGAATTCAATGTCCTGGTGGGACTGCTTCCCTCCAACAGCCTCACCGGGAAAGCCCAGCTGACAGGCGATGTTCATCTCAACCTGAGGAATTCCTTTGGCCACGGAGAAAGCATCCTGCTGAACTGGCAACAACTGCAACCCCAGTCTCCCAGGCTGAACCTGGGGTTCAACCAGCCCTATTTCCTACGATCCAAATATGGGCTCGATTTCACCTTTGATCTGCAAAAAAGGGATTCCTCCTACCTCCAGCTGAATTCCCTGATCGGTATACAGTTCACCATATCCGATCAGCAGTACGGTAAAATATTTTACCAGAGCAACCGCTCCTTCCTGCTGGCCGGAGGGATCGATACCAACCGGATCATCACCTATAAGGTGCTCCCTCCCAATATAGACGTCAGCTCGGGAAATTTCGGGATCGATTACCATTTCGTCAATACCAATTACCGGCTCAATCCTAGGAAAGGAAATGAACTGGAAGTCACTGCCACGGCCGGACTCAGAAAGGTCATCCCCAATTCCAATATTACCAACCTGAAGGATACCACTGATCCGGGCTTCAATTTCAGTTCCCTGTATGATACGATCAAAAGGAGCACCTACCGGCTGGGCTTTGTCCTCGCCGGGGCCCACTATTTTCCTATGGGGAAAAACGCCACCCTCAAAACCGCCCTGCATGTGGGGGTGTATCAAAGCCCCCAGATTTTCAGGAATGAATTGTTTCTGATCGGGGGGTACCAGTTGCTGAGGGGTTTTGATGAAGAGAGCATCTATGCCACCAGGTATGCCGTATTCACGGCGGAATATCATTACCTGATTGGGGTCAATTCCTATATCTTTGGATTTTCTGACTGGGGATTTACCCGGACAAAATATACAGAAGCAGATTATTCCAATTCTTATATAAGTGGGGGACTGGGCCTAGAATTTGAAACCAAATTCGGCCTGCTGAACCTGAGTTATGCCATGGGAAAAAGGAATGATCTTAATTTTGACATCCGGACAGCTTCTAAAATTCATTTTGGATATGTCACCTATTTTTGATTCCGCGCTAAAGAAAACCCTCCGCACCCTGCTGGTCGTGTGTGGGCTGAGTGTGTCCTGTTCGGCAGTATGGGCGCAGAAGCTGGATTCCTCCCGCTCCATGATCCCGCAGAAGATGGTGAAGCTGTCTGTTCAGAAAAAAAAGGCCACCCTTATCCGCTCAGATTCCGCAAGCCTGGTGCAGGTAGCCGCTTCCCGGAAAACTGATACTGCTGGCAGGGACACCCTTCATCACCTGCCTGCCCCGCCGCTCGTGAAATCACCGCGGCGGCTCCCTGAAGGACCTGCTGCTTTGCGCGATACCAATGAGGTGAGTATCAATCTGCCAATGGTGGCCGTGCCACCGGTACATAGCAGGTCCTACTACCGGGTGGTGGATTCCCTGCTTCGAAGCGGTCGGTGGCTGCACTCCGAAGCGACACCCGAATATTTTATTACTACCCGGAGGGTGCACTCAGGAAAGGAATTTGCCTTTTACTCCATTTGCCTGATGGTCCTGTTCCTGGGACTTCTGCGGACCTTTTATCCTGAGTATTTCAATAAACTCTTCCGGGTCTTCTTCAATACCTCCATCCGCCAGAACCAGCTAACCGACCAGTTGGGCCAGGCCACCTTTCCCAGCTTCATCCTCAACCTGTTTTTTGCCCTCAGTGCCGGATTCTATACCTGGCTGCTGATCCGGAATTATCAGAACCCCAAATTGATTAATACCAACCTATTGCTGCCCTTTTGCATTGCCGCGGTGGGCGCCATTTACCTGGTTAAGTTCTTTATTATTAAGGCAGTAGGGTGGATGACGGGGACCCAAAAGGCCACCGATCAATATATTTTTGTGATCTTTTTGGTCAACAAGATCGCAGGGATCGCGCTGGTACCCTTCATCATTCTCATGGAATTTGCCAACCACTCCTGGGTCCATCCCCTGGAAATATTTTCCCTGCTCCTTCTCGGCCTCTTCTTCATTACCCGCTACCTGAAGACTTACAGCGCTTTGGAAAACCGGTTTCCGCTCAACCCCCTCCATTTTGTCCTCTATATCCTCTCCATAGAGATCATCCCACTGCTGGTAATTTACAAGATGGCAGTGGATTATTTCATTTGACCCTGGCTATCCCTGACGGGTGGGTATTATGTTTAAGAAAGAATGTTATAACAAAAATTGTAACTTTGCACTCAATCGCCACTACCCAAAAAATTTATGAATACTGAACCAAGAGAGCCTCACAACGGGAAGAAGATTAAAAACATACTTATTACTCAGCAAAGGCCTGAAAGCGAAAAGTCACCTTACTTCGATCTGGAAAGGAAATATCACGTAAACCTGGAATTTAAGCCGTTCATCAGGGTAGAACCTGTGCCTTCCAAGGAATTCAGGAAGCAAAAGGTGGATATTTCAGCCTATTCTGCCATT
>JAJXYG010000223.1 GCA_021780705.1 Bacteroidota bacterium | reverse complement strand
TTGTAACAATATGCTGCTCACCAGCCAGATTGAAGCAGGCCGCTACGGGCTGATCCCCGAACGGATCCAGCTGGCCTCCCTGCTCAGGGAATGCGTCAACGATTTTTCGATCCGGTTCCCCCTCCGTAAAATCCAGACCGACCTCCCGGAAGAAGTGGTGATTACCGGAGATCTCCTCCTGCTCCAGCTGGCTGTTAACAATCTTTTGGATAACGCAATCAAATATTCTGAAAAAGACGCCATAGTTTTGTTATCGCTGCAGGAAGATGCCAGAGGGATCCACGTGAAGGTCATTGACGAAGGCCCGGGAATTGCCGAAGAGGACAAGGAAAGAATTTTTGAAAAATATTACCGGGGGGGGCAAGCGAAAACAAAAGGAACCGGACTGGGGCTTTACCTGACCCGCCAGATCATACAGACCCACGGCGGGGTGATCCGGCTGGAGGCAAACCCCAAGGGTGGCAGCATTTTTGAGATAATATTGAAATCGCAAAAAAATCTTTCTTAAATACAATTGCGTATGCAAAAGAAAAATTCCATACTGCTCGTCGAAGACGAAGAAAACCTTCAGGATGCCCTCCGGCTGAACTTTGAAATGGAAGGCTATGAAGTCACTTCCGTATATGATGGTGCCCAGGCCCTTAAAAAGGTGCACAATGAATATTTCGACCTGATCGTGCTGGATGTGATGATCCCGGAAATTGACGGGATCACGGTATGTGAAAATATCCGGCTGTTTAATTCCGATATCCCGATTCTGATCCTCAGTGCCAAGAACAGCAGCACCGACCGGGTGGTCGGTTTGCAGAAGGGCGCCGACGATTACCTCACCAAACCCTTTGACCTGACCGAACTGCTATTGCGGGTAAAGAAACTGATCAACAAGAGCAAGCTCATCTCCACCAAGGCACCGATTACCGAGACCTATAATTTCGGGAAAAACAATATCAATTTCAAGGGACTGGAATGTACCACCAAGATGGGCCAGAAGATTGCCCTAACCAAAAAGGAAGTGATGTTGCTCAAACTGCTCATCGAAAACCGCAATGAAGTGGTGCCCCGTGAAAAAATCCTGCAGGCCGTCTGGGGCTATAATGTGTACCCCACTACCCGGACCGTGGACAATTTCATACTGAGTTTTCGCAAATACTTTGAAGAAGACAGCCGCAATCCCAAATACTTTCATTCCATAAGGGGGATCGGATATAAATTCACCGATGACGTTAACTGACCTGTTTGTTTAACAGCGAGATCACTTCTCCGGCTTTTTCATAGACCTCCCTTAAGTGGTTGACCCCGGAAGGAGGGGCATAGACATTCAGTTCCACCTCTTCCATCAGGGAAGTAAGCCTGAGCGAAGTGCCCAGTCCCACATTACGGCGGTCAAGTTCCTCCTGGATTCTTTTTTTGTTGAGTTCCTCCACCGGTACCCGGAATTTGGAGGCCAGGTATTTTTTCAGCGCCCCATCCATCTGCTGATAAAAAATGGAGCTGTTTTGCGATGCAAGCGCTTCACTGACTTCCTGAAGCGGATTTTCCGGGATCAGAAATACCGGGGCGGGTTCGGGTGCCGGCGTTGCCGGATTCTGCGCATCTTTAGCCGGCAAGGGTTGGGCTGCTACTTCACTTTTATTGCGCTGGCGGTTGCCCAACCAGAAGAGCATTCCTCCTAAAAGGATCATGGCGGCAATCAGGTATTTTCCATATGCATTAAGGAACCCCCGTATTCCACCGACCGGTTGGCTGGTGGCCGCATAAGAACTGTTAGGTACCCCTTTGCCCCGGGTTACCGTGAGGGAGAGTGAATCGGTCTTCAGGGTATGGTAGGTGCTGGTAGCCGGGTCAAAATAGGAAAAGGATACGGAAGGGATGGTATAATCCCCGGCCTTCGAGGCAGTGAATGGATAGCTGAAGGTTTTCTTGCCGTTCATCGGAACGGCATTCTTATTAACCCCGTCCTTGATCGTGGCATCAAAACCATCCAGACCCCGGGGCCAATTGATTTGGGGCGGATTGATCAGCTGAATGTTGCCCGATCCGCTGAGGACCAGGTCCAGGGTGCCCCCATCATCGGTGGAAAACCGGTTCTTTTCCAGGGTGGCCTGAATTTGATAGTCTCCGACTGCACCCTTGAAATCAGCGGGCTTGCCCGCTTCGGGAAGCGGTTTGACCACAATATTCACGGGGGTGCTTTGCAGGGATATGTGCACATCGGTGACGGCATCTTTAGGCGCATCGATATTCATAAAATTCTGCATGAGATCCATCATGTCCCCCTGGTCCATATTGTTCAGATACCCCTGCTTGACAAAGGTGACATCATTGTCTGATTTCACCGGCTCGAGGGTAAAGGTGCCCGCACGTAAGGGATAGAGTTCCACCGTACGCAAGGTATATACGTTGTAGTCCCGGCCATTGTATTTTTCTATGGTAGAGGAGTTGGGATTGGGCACGTCCAGGTCATTGACTGAAAACCCGTCAAAGGTAGGGGCATCGGTGATGGTGGACTGGGATTGAAGCCGGGTATAGAGTTTGTAAGAAGCCACAATGGGTTGGCCCACATAACAGGTGGTCTTACTCACATCCAGTTTTAAAAAGAGATTCTTCTTGATCTTTTCTTTGGGATCTTCTCCTTTCTTCAATATATAGTCATTGAACTGCCTGGTAGTGGGCATCGGAGAAAGATCAAAATTCAAATTGGGAAATCCCGGGAACCCTGGAAAGGGATTGGCGGCACTTGCCGACGACTGGGAGGGAGGAGGAGAAGGGGTCGACTTGTTGGTCACCTGGATGTTGACCGGCTGGGTCTGCAGGTCCTTCCCGTCGGCCTTTGCCGATGCGGGCCCAATGGTATAATTGCCCGGCCCTGCAGGGCGAAGGACATATCCAATGGACACATACTGGTCGACCTTGCCATTGATACTGGTCATCCCGCTTTCCTGGTTCGGACCTCCTACTACGGTAAAATTCTTGAAATCGGGGGGATTGATGGACTCCACATCGGAGGCATGATCGACCTTGAACTTGATGTTGAGGTAATCATTCTTGCCAATGGTCTTTTGCGGACAAACCACCGTAAAACTGGGCTGCGCATCAGAATAATTGAAAGGGCTAATGACGAGTAGGAGAAAACACACTCCCAATCCCCTTGAAAAAACCTTTTGTAAAAATGAAATCATAAGCGAACACCAAATCAATGGGTGTCAAATTTAGGATATAATGACCCCTGACAGAAGTTAAAAAAAACTTCCGATGTTAAAATAATTTTAATTCAAACTGGACCTTTGGGTGCCTTGCAGGGATTGTAGTGTGATAATGCGGAGCCCTTCTGTGCTCCAAAATCATTACTAGCGCCGGATTATTGTGCCAATGGGTAAATGAGGGAGATCCTTCAATTTACACGCTCACCTTACTCCAAAAAACAAGAGGATGGCTGTAATAAAGGAGAGATTGAAGCGGTAATAACTTCTAAAGGTAAACAAGGGCTACTCCTTTTGAACCTATGTTTGCTATAGGGAGGATGATCCATTCAGCTAGGGAAGGTCTCCCAATTGAGGTCTCAGAATGATGTCTTCCACGCAGGCCTTGGGTGTCAGGGTAGTAGCTGCATAGACCATAAGGGCAATGTCTTCGGAGTCCATGATCCGGGAAGCGGGAACCCCGGTTCCTTCC
>JAJXYG010000071.1 GCA_021780705.1 Bacteroidota bacterium | reverse complement strand
AAAATGTAAAATTACGGATAGTAGAAACAAAAAGAGCCATTATTCCCCCTCTAAATACAGTGGGGATCTGCTCCCACACTACATTACACTATTTCTTTCATCCAAAAAAGGAACCGGCAATTCCTCCCCGCTAGCCGAGCTACGGGGTTTCCTTGCCGTTGTATGATGAAGACTTAAGAATCGAATCTGTGTTCCACGAAATCGGCGCAGATAGACCGGGCTGCTATCCAGCCACTGGTCCAGGCGTGCTGAAAATTATACCCTCCGGTAACCCCGTCAACATCCAGGATTTCTCCTGCAAAATAGAGATGGGGGATTTTCAGGCTGGCCATCGTAAGGGGGTCAACTTCACTGAGCTTCACGCCTCCTGCAGTTACAAATTCTTCCTTAAAGGTCGTTTTGCCTTTCACTTCCAGCCGTTGGCCTGCGAGTTGTCTAATCAGCAAATTGGCCTTGCGGGAAGGAAGGTCTGCCCATCTTAATTCCTCGCCAATCTCACAGGATTGCAGGTGATATTCCCACAGGCGGCGTGGCAGTCCAAATGGATTGTCATTTGTCATTTTCTTTTTGGCCATTTCCATCCGGAACCTCCTGAATCCCTCCTGAAGGGACTGTTCGTGGTATTCAGGTACCCAGTTTACCGTCACCCAAAAATGATAGCCGGTATCGGCCAGAACCCGGGCCCCAAGAGAGGACAATTTCAGGATTACCGGGCCGCTCAGGCCCCAATGGGTAAGTAGCATAGGACCACGAAGGGCCTTTCCCATTGGCTCCAGTTTCACCTGTACATCAGGCACGGAAATCCCCATAAGGGGTGCAAGCGACCGGTCCGGGAGGTTGAAGGTGAACAAGGAAGGTACCGGATTTTCAGATTCAATTCCAAGGCGGGTGAGCCAGTGGTATTGCCCTGATTTGGGGAACCCGCCGGGGCTTATGCATACATAATCGGATTCCAGGGAAGGTCCCTGGCTGAAGGCAATAAGAAAACCAGGCGCTCCTTTCTGATCAATTTGCTCTATTTCCACTACCTCACGGTTAAGTAACAGGGTCACCCCATATCGGTTGGCTTCCTGGATCAGGCAATCCACAATCGTCTGGGAACTGTCGGATTTGGGAAACACCCTTCCATCGGATTCTGTCTTTAATTCTACTCCTCTTTGCCCGAACCAGTCCATCAGGTCCCGGGTAAAGAACTGGCTGAAGGCCTTTTTTAGAAACCGCTCTCCCCTGGGATAGTTTTTTGCCATTTCAGCAATACTAGCACAATTATGGGTCAGGTTGCATCTGCCACCCCCGCTGATACGGACCTTACTCAAGACTTTGGCAGACTTCTCCACAATGAGGACTTCAAGGGAAGGGGCCATTCGCGCAGCATTTACCGCACAAAAAAAACCCGCTGCCCCTCCCCCCACGATTACGAGACGGTTGTTACCCATCAGAAATGTTTTTGGAATATGTGTAGCATCCGGTCGCCAGGACCGGTCCGCCTGAAGCTTAGTAAAATCCCGATTCCAGGGACGGATTGGCAATTTCCGCCTGCTCAATAGATTGAAAAGAAGAAAGGATGTCTGCCTTATCCTTACCTACGTAGACATTATGTTCATAATGCGCTGAAGCCTTTCCATCCTTTGTACGGATGGTCCATCCGTCCTTTTCGGTATATACATTGCGTTTGCCGAGGTTGATCATCGGTTCTATGGCAATAACAATTCCTTCCTGTAATTTGGTTCCACTGCCTCGCTTCCCATAATTGGGTACCTGGGGATCTTCGTGCAGGTCCCTGCCGAGCCCGTGGCCCACCAATTCCCTGACCACTCCATACCCGTGAAGCCGTTCGGTATGCTCCTGTATCGCAAAGGAAATGTCCCCTACCCGGTTGCCCGCAACCGCCTTTTCAATTCCTTTATAGAGAGACTCTTTGGTAATTCTCAGCAAATCTTTCACCTCCGCAGAGGCGTCTTTTAAGGCGAATGTATAGGCACTGTCCCCATGAAACCCGTTCTTGACCACCCCCACATCGAGGGATACAATATCCCCCTGCTTCAGCAAATCCTTGGTAGGAAAGCCGTGCACTACCGCATCATTTACAGAAATACAACAAGCAAAGGGAAAACCGTGATAATTTTTGAAAGAGGGAATGGCCCCGTGTTCCCGGATATAGGCTTCTGCCAGATCATTGAGATAAAGCGTCGAAACCCCGGGTTTGATATGCCTGGCCACTTCCGCGATCGTATCATTGACCAGCAAACTGCTTTGCCGGATCAGTTCGGTTTCTTCCTTGGTTTTGTAAATGATCATAAATCGACTAAAAATATATAAACCCTGTCCTTTTGGTGACAGGGTTTATCCTATGGATGTTAATTTCTTTACTGTTTAAATATTCCCTGTAACCCCGGGAGATACTGAGGTTCTTCCCTGAAGTCTTCCCGTACTCATTAATCCGTCATATTGCCTCATTAACAGCTGGGTTTCAATTTGTTGCAAAGTATCAAGTACCACGGCCACCATAATCAGCAGGGAGGTACCTCCATAAAAATGCGCGAATCCCTGAGTCACTCCGAGCAGTTGGGCAATTCCCGGCAATATGCCCACTAACGCCAGCAGGATAGCGCCGGGAAAGGTAATCCGGTCCATAATCGTTCCAATATAATCCGTGGTAGGCTGCCCCGGTTTAACTCCGGGAATAAAACCATTGCTTCTTTTCAAATCATCCGAAACCTGCCGGGGATTGAAAATAAGGACGGTATACAGGAAGGTAAATCCTATTACCATGACCGAGTATACAATCATATACACCAGATTTCGGGGATCGGTGAAATAAATCGCCCAGCTTTTCCCGGAAGTTTGAAAACCCAGAAAAATGGTAGGTAAAAACATGATGGCCTGTGCGAAAATGATAGGCATTACCCCTGCGGCATTCACCTTCAGAGGAAGAAACTGTCTGGCCCCGCCAAACTGCCGGTTTCCCACAATCTGCTTGGCATAATTCACAGGCACCTTTCTTACCCCTTGAACCAGCACAATCAGTCCCAGCACCACGGCTATAAAGGCAGCAATTTCCACCATGAATATTAAAAGTCCGCCACCCCCACGGGTCTGTTTGGCAGAAAACTCCTGTACAAAATTTTGAGGCAGCCTGGCCAAAATTCCCACCATGATGATAATGGAGGTACCATTTCCGAGCCCCTTATCGGTGATCTTTTCACCCAGCCACATGACAAACAATGTACCTACTGTAAGCAGCACTACTGTGGAAACCCAGAAGAAGGGTTCATAGGCCGGAAGGAATGCCCCCTGATTGGAACTTTTCAAAAATCCGATATATGCCGCAGCCTGAAAAGCGGTAACGATGACCGTAAGATAACGGGTCCATTGATTGATTTTCTTTTGTCCGCTCTCCCCTTCCTTCTGGACCTTGGAAATTTGGGGAACCAGAATGGTCATCAGCTGCATGAAGATGGATGCAGAGATATAGGGCATGATTCCTAGTGCAAAAATGGAAGCCTTGGCAAAAGCTCCACCTACAAAGGCATCCAGCAAACCCAGCATCCCGCTCTTCGAGCTGTTGGCCAGGTTAGTCAGCTGGTTGGGATCCAGCCCGGGAAGTACAATAAAAGAACCGATCCTGTAAATGAGTATCAACAATAAAGTATAAAGAATCTTATTTCTCAATTCTTCAATTGTCCAG
>JAJXYG010000249.1 GCA_021780705.1 Bacteroidota bacterium | reverse complement strand
TGTTTGCTCCCGCGATAACCGGTCATATGTTGGACCTGTTTGTGAACCACCCACATGTATTTCCGAATAAGGCACCCAGGACCGAAGGACAGTTCTTCTTTGGTAATGGAAAATATCAGGGGCTGCTGTTCTACCTGTTGCTGTTGATCGGTACTGCCATGGTGAGCCGGATTGCCAAGGCCTTCCAGGATTATTTTGGCAATGTCCTCGTGCAGAAATTCGGAGCCACCATCTTTACCGACGGACTCAAGCATTCCATGCGACTTCCCTACCAGGATTTTGAAGACCAGCGCAGCGGGGAAACCCTATCGATCCTGACCAAGGTGAGACTGGATACCGTGCAATTCATCACCAATTTCATCAATGTTTTCTTCGTCATTCTGGTCAGCATCGTTTTTATTTCTATATATGCCTTTCGCCTTCACTGGGTAATCATGCCGGTATATACCCTGGGGATCCTTACGATTGCCATTGTAACGAGCCTGCTTAGCAAAAAGATCAAGCAGATCCAAAAAAGGATCGTGGGGGAAACCAACGCCCTGGCGGGTTCCACCACCGAATCGCTCAGAAACATCGAACTGGTTAAAAGCCTGGGGCTGACCGATTCTGAAGTGCAAAGGCTTAACAACAATACTTTCAAGATTCTTAGACTGGAACTTCGCAAAGTAAAAAGCATCCGGACCATCAGTTTTATCCAGGGCACGATGGTGAACTTTTTGCAACAGGTAATCACCTTCACCCTGCTTTGGCTCATATTCAGGGGAGCCATCACTCCGGGTCAGTATCTCTCCCTGGTATTTTACAGCTTTTTCCTGTTTGCTCCAATGCAGGAGATCGGAAATATCATCATTTCCTACCGGGAAGCAGAGGCTTCCTTGAACAATTTCCATGAGCTGATGCTCAAGCAACCGGAGGTCAAACCGGAAAATCCCCAACCTATTAATAATATTGAAGAGCTTGAATTCCTCAACGTGAAATTCAAACACCAGTCCGCCCAGCAGCCTGCGCTTTCAGGCATCAGCTTTGATGCCAAGAAGGGAGAAACGATTGCCTTTGTAGGTCCTTCCGGTTCCGGAAAGACTACCCTGGTAAAACTCCTGGTAGGCCTGTATATTCCCCAGGAAGGAAGGGTGCTCTACAATAAAATCGACCGGGAAAATATCGACTTTGATGCCCTGCGTACCCAGATTGGCTTTGTCACCCAGGATACCCAGCTCTTTGCCGGGACCATTAAAGAAAACCTGCGATTCGTAAATCCTCAGGCAACCGATGAGGAAATTCTGGAGGTACTCCGCAATGCCGCCTGCAATAACCTGCTGGCGCGGGCAGAAAAAGGTATAGATACCGTAATTGGCGAAGGAGGGGTAAAGGTGTCGGGTGGAGAAAAGCAACGGCTTTCTATCGCCCGGGCACTCCTGCGTCGCCCGCGCCTGCTGATTTTTGATGAGGCGACTTCCTCCCTGGATTCCCTTACCGAAGAAGAAATCACCGAAACCATCAAGGAAGTCTCCTCCAAGAAGGAACAAATCACCCTGCTGATTGCCCACCGGCTTTCCACCGTAATGCATGCCGACCGGATTTATGTATTGGAGAGAGGGGAGGTAGTGGAATCCGGCACCCACGAAAGCCTGCTGGGTCAGATGGGTCTGTATTATGCCATGTGGCGCCAGCAAATCGGGGAAAGGAAGAAAATTTTGCAAAAGCAACCTGCACTTAATTAAGGATATTTGCCGGGAATTTTCACTGGATACCGGGATTCCCGGCCGAAAGGGTACTTTTGTATCTGCTAAAGTATCCCATTCCACAAAGGGAAAGGGATTCAGCGAATCAAAGAAGACCTATATACACCATACCTAAAAACCGGTTTATGAGCGAAGCCAGCCATCACCACAAACCCAATTATTTTTGGAGCCTGCTGACCCTGCGTTGCCCGCGGTGCCGAAGGGGAGATATGTTCACCTATCCCAATCCTTACGGGAAGCTGTCGCTTTCCCACATCCTGAATATGCATGAAACCTGTCCGGTGTGCCACCAGAAATTTGAACTGGAGCCCGGATTTTGGTATGGTACCGGTTATGTGAGCTATGCCCTGTTGATCGTCTTTTCTGTTTTCACCTTTTTTGCCTGGTGGATCGTAATTGGCATTTCTGCTGATGACAACCGGGTACTGTATTGGCTGCTCTTTAACGGGGGAATCATTGCTCTGTTACAGCCCTGGTTCATGAGGTTCAGCAGGGTAGTCTATCTCAATTTCTTTGTCAAGTACAATGAAAACTATGAACACGAAGAAGGGAAGACTTTTGATTATTGATCGGGTGAATCCGGTTGTTCCCATCCACGGTCGCAGGCAAGTCCTCCATTTTTGAAACGCTAATTCTTCGAGCTGGTAATTCCGGTTTCCTGAAAACAGCCGTCTTCAGCATTGCTGCAACTTTTTTTGGATGCGACCCTCCTGCCCCGACAATCAGATATTTACCACCTGTACCGCGGTACCATAGCAGAGTACTTCTGTAATCCCGTTCATCACCTCATTGGCATCATAGCGGATATTGATGATGGCATTGGCGCCTACCTCATTGGCATGAGTGATCATCAGCTGGTAGGCTTCTTCTCTTGTTTTTTCGCACAGATCCACATAAATGGAAAGTGTGCCTCCGACAAGGGACTGAAGGCCCCCTGCGATATTGCCCAGGAGGCTGCGTGATCTAACGGTGATACCACGGACCAGGCCAAGTTGTTTGGTGATCCGGTATCCTTCCAGTTGATTGCTGGTTGTAATCAATGATTTGTCTACCATGGTGGGTTACTTTTATCTTCAAATTTAACATAGTTTTTCCCGAAGCGAATATTTAGCATCCTTTTTGTTCAATGGGTTGTTTGTAAATTGCAACCCTTCGGATTTTATATGTAAACCTATATCTTAAACTCATGATACAAACTGCAGAAGACATTCGCCTGCTGAATGAAAAGATCAATCATTCCGCCAGTTTCATTGACCGGATCCACAATGAAATCGGAAAAATCATTGTCGGGCAAAATCACATGGTGGAACGGCTGCTGATCGGTTTACTGAGCAATGGACATATTTTACTGGAGGGAGTACCGGGGTTGGCAAAGACCCTTTCCATCCGTTCTCTTTCCCAGACTATCAATGCGCAGTTCAGCAGGATACAGTTTACTCCGGATTTGCTTCCTGCCGACGTGGTAGGCACCATGATCTATAACCAGCAGAAAAATGAGTTCATGGTGAGGAAGGGCCCCATCTTTGCCAACTTCATCCTGGCTGATGAGATCAACCGTGCCCCGGCCAAAGTGCAGAGTGCCTTGCTCGAAGCGATGCAGGAGCGGCAGGTGACCATTGGCAATCATTCCTATAGTCTGGAAGAACCCTTCCTGGTGCTGGCTACCCAAAACCCCATAGAGCAGGAAGGAACCTATCCGCTTCCGGAAGCACAGGTGGACCGCTTTATGCTGAAGGTGATCATTGACTACCCCTCCAAGAGTGAAGAACAATCCATCATACGACAGAATGTACAGGGCTTAAAGCAGCCGGCGATCAACCCGGTAGTCTCCACCTATGAAATCCTGAATGCCCGTGAGCTGGTACGCCAGGTGTATATGGATGAAAAGGTAGAGCAATACATTATCGATATTGTCTTTGCCAGCCTGTATTCGGAACAATATAACCT
>JAJXYG010000010.1 GCA_021780705.1 Bacteroidota bacterium | reverse complement strand
GGTAAATTTCAAAGCCATTGATGTATATCAGATTTTCATCATAATTGCCACCCCGCACGGAGTATTGAGAAGTCAGCTCATTATTACTCCCTACCAGGGTTTTGATGAGACCTTCCACCCCCCCGGTGGCACCGGGAAGGGCTTCCACGTCTTTTGGATTTATTTGGATTAATCCCGGAGCGGGATTTTCCTTGCCGCTACGAATCACCACAGGGGCCAGAACTTTGCTTTGGGGGTAGAGCTTTACTACAATATATTCCTGCTCACCCTTGTTGAGAAAGAAGTCTTTCTGGGTTTCCTGGTACCCTGATGCGGAAAAAACCAGGGCAAAGGCGCTTTCAACCGGCACCCTGAGATGGAAAGTGCCGGAATCAGAAGCCACCACACCATTACGGTTTCCCAATTCCACAATACTCACTCCCCGAACCGGGGATTCATTTTCGTCTATAATTTTCCCGGATACCCATGCGAATTTCTTTTGCGAATAGCCTGAAAGGGCCATCAGGACAAGGGCACAAAGAATCGCTATTCTCATGAAGTGAAGATAATATTTTATCAATTACGTAAAGTAACAATAGACTTTCAAATTAATTATATTTGATTGTGAAAAAATACTCGCTATTGCTGTTGCTTTCAGCCTTCGCGCTGGGAATTTCCTGCCACATGAGCCAGGATCGTGGCCAAGAAAAGATCGCCGATGTCCAGACCCCGATACCTAAAGACCCCTTCCATCGGCTCTGTCAGTACTGGGAAGTTACGGATGCAGACCGCCCCAGTTATCGCGATTTATTTGACCAGCAGGTTCAGGGAGTATTCAATTATCCCGGGATCATTTTTCTGACCGATTCTACCGTAGTGGAAAACCCCAGGTCTGCCATGCGTTATGGCCAATTTTCATATAAAGGCAGGGTGATTACCGTTCACTACGATGATGGGACCCAGTCGGTATATACGATTACCAAGGAGGTGGGAGATTCGATGACCATGGAAAGAAAGGACCCGGATCATACGACTATTCTGCACCTGAAAGGAGACCAGATTTTTTGGCCTAATTCCAAGGTCAACCCGTTCAACCGGTCCATCGGCTGGTGGATGAAAAGACCTTCGAAACCTGAGGCAGATTCGCTGCTCAGGAAAAGGTTAAAGGCATGCGTTCGTTTTTACCAGTATTATTTTCAGGGAGAAGCAAGGACCGTTTCTGCAGACGCTGATTTTCAGGGACTCCCCTGTTGCTTTGACTGGTATCAGGGTGCAATCATTGTGCAGGGCCCCAGCCATTTAGACAAAAAGTGGATTGCCTGCTTTTATTCCGAAGCGCAGGCCATGCAGGCCAGGCAGATCATGCAGGACATGCTGGTGTCCAATCAGTATAATTGGGACAAAACCCAAACTAATTGGAAACTCCAAATTGCTGATGTGTTAGGGCAGGTGTATCAAAAATTCTGATAATTTACAAATGGGCATATTTCAGCTGATGGATGGTACCCAGAGGATCAGAGGAGGCAAATACTGCATTGCCTGCTACCAGCACATCTGCGCCAGCGGCAATAATTTCGCGGGCATTCTTAAGGCCTACCCCTCCGTCCACTTCAATAAGGGTACCCGATCCGGTTTGGTCGATCAGTTTTCTCAATTGCTTAATTTTCTCGATAGAGTAGGAAATAAATGATTGTCCTCCAAAACCCGGGTTGACGCTCATGATATTGACCAGGTCCAGGTCACCCAGGATATCCCTCAAAAAAGCCACCGGGGTATGCGGATTAACTGCCACTCCTGCCTTCATTCCCAAACCCTTTATTTGCTGGATATTCCTGTGCAGGTTGGGGCATGCTTCCCAATGAACCGTCAGGCCTTCCGCACCAGCCTCCTTAAATTCCTCCGCGTACTTCTCAGGTTCCAGGATCATAAGGTGGACATCAAAGAATTTTTTTCCTGCTTTGCGCAGTTGGGCAATAATCGACATCCCGTAGCTGATATTGGGAACGAATCTTCCATCCATTACATCCAGGTGAAACCAGTCAGCCTCACTGTCATTTACCAATTCGCAGGCTTCGGCGAGGTGTAAAAAATCTGCGGCCAGAATGGAAGGGGCTATTATGGGCATGGCGGTAAAATGTGATTATGTGAACTCGGTTGAATTTTCCGGGTCAATATAGAAGATTATTTTCAAACGATCCCTAATTTTCTTTCTGTAGGCTGTCCAGCGCCTGGCGGGCTTCCAAATAGTCCTTGTCATAGAGGAGCGCGGTCTGGTAACTTTGAATGGCATCCTGCTTCCTGTGTAGCTTCTCATAGCACTTGCCCAACCAATAATATCCCTCGTCATAGTTGTTTTCGAGGGTGACAGCCCGGGTCAGGACCTTGATTGCATGGGCATAATTTCCCTGCTGGTAAAGGGCAATCGCTTTTTCCCGGTAGGAGGGCATATAGGTAAAATCCTTGCGGATGCTGCTGTCAAAATATTGAATGGCCTTGGGATACTGCCGTTGGTAACTGTAATATAGTCCCTTGATAAACATCGCGTCTTTGGCAGATTTAATGCTGTCGGCTTCCATCAGGCTGTCTGCAATCACCAGGCATCTTGGATTTTGAATTTCCGCCAACACTGTGCCCAGGGCCACCAGGTAGTCCGGAATCGGGTAAATCGCGATGGCATTCTCCAGGGATCTGACGGCCTTCAGGGTATCCCCGTTTTCAAAATGCAAAGTGGCATCCATATTCCAGAGAAAGGCATTGCCGCTGTCCTTTTTGATTTGCTGGTCAGTCAGCGTAATTGCGGAATCATAATCCCCATTGTCGCGATAGAGTTCAATCAGGCGTTGCACCAGCCCCAGGGAGTCCGGATTGGCTTTGATGGCTTCCTTCAGGGACTCAATAGTGGCAGGTTGAGTCGCTGTGGAGGAATGATCTGAGTGGGTGTTGCATGAAATAAAGCCTATCAGGATTAAAAAGAAGCATACACCCAGAATTCTTTTTTGCATGATACAAATTTACATTCCTAATGGAGGATTCAACAAATTGCAGGCTTTCCAAATATAAATTTTGGTTAAAATGTAAAAGTATTATCCAGATGCCGTTTTGTTCCCAATGGGACAATTAGTGGGGTTGGTTATAGGTTCAGTGGCACCGGAAAAAAGGATAATGGTCCACGGTGACCTCCATGGCAGAATAGGTAACTGAAGCACTTCTATCCCGGGAGAAGGTGAGGTCTGCCAGCCGCCGGACCATGCTAACCCAAGGCATTAGGGGCATTCGGCAAGTTGACAAAATTGGGAAGATTATAGGCTATTACGCATTTAGCCTTTATCTTCGCCAAAAAATTTCTTTTATGAATTTACATGAATACCAGGCTAAGGAATTATTGAAAAAGTATAATGTTCCGGTTCAGGAAGGAATTGCCTGTAATACGGTTGCGGAAGCGGAAGAGGCGTATCGATATATCAGCAGTGAATACGGAAGCAAATTCGCCGTGGTGAAAGCTCAGATTCATGCCGGAGGCAGGGGAAAGGGAACCATCGAAGGGACTGACCAGCGCGGGGTAGCGGTGGCAAAAAATGCCGATCAGCTGAAGACAATTGCCCAAAATATACTTGGAGGCACCCTGGTAACGGTCCAGACAGGGCCGGCCGGTAAAGTGGTCAACAAAATACTGGTAGCGCAGGACGTCTATTATGAAGGACCTGATCCCGTAAA
>JAJXYG010000273.1 GCA_021780705.1 Bacteroidota bacterium | reverse complement strand
TCCACCCGGATTACGGATACGTTAAAGCGGCAGCCGGATGGGATTATAACAATGAGACCGGGGGAGCCTGGGATGCGGTGCAGATGGGATTCAACGGTATGAGAATGTTTGCGCGTCTTGCGATCGATCTTTGAGAAATCCACACTCCATAGACAGAAGGCCCCCACGTAAGCGGGGGCCTTCTGTCTTGACAGGCTTTTTATATCACCCGGTGGTTACCGGTGTTTGCTTTCCATATACTTTTTATGGATGATTTCTTCCATCGGCACTTCGTACACCATACTTTCTACCCAACTGATGATATCCAGGTAAGCAAAAGAGCGGGTCTCAAACCGGTTTTTTTCCAGGTGCTTGATTTTTTCCAGGAACTGCCTGAGTTCCGGCCTTAACTCCCGTGGCCGTACCTTGGTGGAATGCCTTAGAAAGATAAACATCTGCTCTTCCACGACGGTGAGATTTTTCATTCGGGCCATGAAGCGGTATACGGATTTAATCAGGGAATCCAGGATTTCTTCATTGCCCATCTCAAAATGGCAAAGCAGGTGCATCAGCCGGGCATAGCTCTGGAGGTCTACCCGAAGGCCGCTCTGGGTGCTGTTGATGATCTTGTGCAGGTAATCAATGGCAATATCATATTTGCGGGACCCAAAATACAGGGTTGCAATCTTGTAATTGAAGACCATGATCCGGTGGCTGTCCACAAACAGGGCGTACTCCTTGAGCTTGTCCACGATTTCAGGGACAATGCTCAACCCTTCGGTGAAGTTGCCGGTCATCAGATACTGGTTCAGTTTGGCACTGTTGATATAAATGGAGGTATGGGTCCTGAAGTTGTCATGGCGGTTGGCAATCGGGGTCTTTGCAAAATCCTCAAACTGTTTCAGGGTAAGGGAGAAGTTCCTGAAATTGCGCAGGTCAAAATGGGCATTGAGCAGGTTGTGCATCCCTTTGATATAGTGACCCGTCTCCACTTCCACCATCAGTTCATTGTGGGTGAACAGGTCAATCCATTTTTGACTGTATCGGTAATACATCAGAAAATCCTGGCGTATGAAAGCGTACCAGGTATAACTCTGGTATAGATAAAGCTTTTCATAAAAATCGTCAGAAGTGAGCGGTTCACTTGGAAGCTGGCTCTTGAAGAACTCCCGGATCCCGTTTTCATCCTGGACATTGCGGGCGTGTCCGTTTTGAACATACCAGCGGTATAGCAGCAGGGCCAGGTTGGACAGCCGGGTCACCCTGTCTATATGACTGCTGATCTCGAGGGCTTCATCAGCCAGGTTCTTTGTTTTTTCAAGGGTACTGCGGGTGATGTGCAGGGTTTCAATTTTCTTTTCCAGGGAAATCACCTGTACCAGGAAATTCATTTTCTGGTTGGTTTTGGCGAGCTCCTTGGCTTTTTCCAGGATGTTGAGCGCCTGCAGTTTCAGTCCCTTGTTATAGAGAAGCCGGGCATTGTCGAGATGCTCACTTAATTTCAGGTCTGCGTTATCGTTAGTTTTTAGTAATCTGAGGCTGGCAAGGACCTGTTTATACAGGTGGGTTTTGAGATTGGACAATTGGGGTTTGGTGATATTACCCAGCGCCTTGATCAATTGCTTTTCCTCATATTCGGATTGCTTGTCCAGTGCATCGAATAACCTGATAATTTTCAAATCTTCCTTGGAGGAACTGCGCTTGATGTAGAGCTTAAAATGCCTCTTCTCGGATTTTTCCAGAGAATGTACCAATTGAAATAATGTGTCAGAAACACTGTTGGGCATCATGCAATTTTTATACTCAAGCGTTTTACAGTTAAGGAGTTATCAATCTTAGATCAGCATATGCGATAATAGAATTGCCAATATATTGATTGGTTTTCCCTGACCGTATTGCGTAAGTTCGTTTCACAATAGGGCTATAAATTATCAACAGCATTTTTTGAGGCAGGTAACAAATCAGAACCATCCTATTGCAAGCTGTGAATTCAGCACAACTTAGACAATTAAAAGATTCTCATATCAAGCAATCGTAAAGGGCCTTTCTGTTTCTACAGAAGGGCCTATTTTTTGAGACCGTGAAAATAGCTATTTATCGCCATTCACAAAATTTTTTTTCCGGTATAAATCAATGGGTTCTCTGTGAAAAAACAAAAAGATCTGGCGAATTTTCATCACCAGATCTTTGATTCGTTAAGGGTAATTCTGCCTTGCTGTTTGGTTTATGTGCGTTACGCTTATTTGGCAGTAACTGCATCGTTCACCACACCATTGCTGGTGTTTACAATGTACACCTTTGTCTGGTGGGTCTTTTCGGAAGTAACTTCCACTCTGACCGCCGCATTGGAGGTGCTCAGGGCATCCTGAAGGTTGAGCCTGTAAATCCTGGAAAGGTTGGTACCGTCCACGATTTCAGAATACAGAATGTGGTAATCCATGCTCTTGATGTTGATAAAATACACTCCAGGGTTGCTGTTATTGAGATCCAGCTGTATAGCGGGATGGTTCTTAATAGTTCCAATGTAGCGCAGTTCGACCGGATCTTTTTCCTTTGCCCCGGCAAATGAAGCATTCGTTACCCCTAGAAAACAAAGGGTCATCAGGCCCATTGTGATCGTTCTTACATTTTTGATTGCTTGTTTCATAAATTCTCTTTTTTTATTAAACCATTTTGTTTTATTCCCACGTCAAACAATCGGGGGCAAAGTTACCATGGAACCTACCCTGCTGCAAATCAATCTGAAGGGTGGTCCTTCATCCTTAAAGGCCCAAAAAACTGTTAATTTAACTGATTATCAATGAATTAGAACAGCTCTTATTCTTATCTCCAAACAGCACCCCGACGGGAGTTTCAAGGGAGGATGGAGAGGGAAAATGGATGAAAAACAGGTCAAAAACCGGGGAAATCATGGCAGCCGGGGTATTTGGGAGGCGGCTGGTATAGCCGTTTGGCGGCGAGAAACCCCATTTTTTATTTAATGCGTAATTAATTGATAAATAATTGTATGTATTTAAATCAATCTCCGCCCGGGGGTATTCACTGCCTCTTTTGCTTTTTCACGATCAGTCCTACCTTGGAAGGGTCATTCAGGAGGTGATCCAGGGCATCACTAACCAGTTGCGCCACCTCTTCCTTGATCCGGAGGTAATTTTCCTGGATGACCTCGCGGCTGACAGCCCGGACCACCGGGAGGGGCTGAAAGGACCGGGCTTCTGCAGCCAGCGCCTCATGGTCATTTAGAATTTCGCAGTGAAAGGCCTTCAGGGCAATTTCACAACCCGGGTCATCGGCCACCATCCCGATAAATTCTCCGGAACTTAAAGTGGAGATCCTGGAGGGTGGCAGGGCCGGGTCCAGCTGCCGGTACCGGCTTACTGAGGTATCGCTGCGGTTTACAGAAATACTGGACCGTTCCTGCAAAATCCGACCAAACCGTTCAGACAGTTGTTTGGCGGTCTCTCCGTGGACCTGGCCACAGATGAGGTTTCCGGTGATATTCATGATTACCTCTGCGGAATCCCTGCCGTAATCCTTTTTCAGCTGGCTGAAATCCTGCAACCCCAGGGTCGTGGCCACTTTATTGCTGCGAGCCGTGGCGATCAGGTGGTCGATATGGTTGAGATATATAGTGGGAAATTCATCAAAAACCAGGCTGCTCTTGAGGTTACCTTTCTTGTTGACGATCTTGATCAGCCGGGTGATATACAGGGAGAGTACC
>JAJXYG010000210.1 GCA_021780705.1 Bacteroidota bacterium | reverse complement strand
CGATGAACTGAAGATCCCGGTGTCCCAAAACACCAAATATTTTTGCGTGACCGAATCCGTGGCTCTCTATCTCCAGAAATTCATATTATACCGGAAAAGAAAGGTATTCTTTGGCAGTGACGGGACCAACCGGAGCCTTTTTGAGGTCATCAACAAGCATAAGGAACACGAAAAATTCCTTTATCCCTGCTCCCATTCCTTCGATAGTGAAATCACCAACTGGTTGATTGAAAATAAATGTGAATACGCCATCCCGGTGCTTTATGAGATTATCTCAAACGATGTCAGGGAGATTTTTGTGGAAACGCATTATGACATCATCTGCTTTTTTACCCCACTGGGGGTCAAGAGTTTCCAGGAAAATATGCCCGGGTTTGTGCAAAATGGAACCCTCATCGGTGCATTTGGCGACAATACCCGAAAGGCAGTCCTCGCGGCCGGCCTGAAACTGGATATCATTGCCCCGCAACCCCAGGTTCCCAGTATGGTCAATGCACTTGAAAATTTTTTATCGGCGCATCAGAAAAAATAGACCGGCAGGATCTGCTCCCTGGATCGTCGCGCCGGTGAACCTATAACGGAACTCAATAACTTGCTTGGGCGACCAGTATGAAAATTCATAAAAGGGAGGAATTCAGTAAAAAGAAGCAACATTTGGCTGTGTGGTCCAAGGCGTTTGCCCACCCCGCCAGGATTGCCATTCTCAAAATTCTCGCAAAAAATCAGGAATGCAGCTGTAATGAAGTGGTAGAAGCCCTGCCGCTGTCGCAGGCTACCGTATCCCAGCATCTGAAAGAATTGAAGAATTCCGGGTTGATCACCGCCAAGTCCGTGGGTACCCGTAGCCTGTACCGGCTTGATCTGGTCGCACTTAAAACATTTGAACACGAATACCGTAAATTGATGAAATCCCTTCATCATCCCAAAATCCGGGAAAAGATGAACTGATTTATTGTTAAGATTTATAAATTTCAAAAAAAATGCCCCATATTCTTGGGCCGTTATAATATATAAACTTCTAAATTTGCCAATCATTTGACACAATGGAAACTAAAGAAGAAGTATTACACGATGTGGTAATCAAATTTGCAGGAGACAGCGGGGATGGCATGCAGCTAACCGGCACCCAATTTACCAACAATACAGCGATGCTTGGTCTCGACTTGTCGACCTTTCCGGACTTCCCCGCAGAAATCAGGGCCCCACAGGGTACCCTGCCCGGAGTGAGCGGATTTCAGCTGAGATTCTCCAGTGATCCCATCTATACCCCCGGGGATGCCAGTGACGTGCTGGTAGCCATGAATGCCGCGGCACTCAAGACCAACCTGGGAAACCTGAAGAAGGGAGGAAAAATCATAGTCAATGTAGACGGCTTCGATACCAAGAACCTGAGGCTCGCCAATTATCCGGACGGGGTGAACCCGCTGGAAGATGGAAGCCTGGAAGGATATGAGGTGATCAAGATTGATGTGACCAAGATCACCCGGGAATCCCTCAAGGATTTTGAGATGAGTACCAAGGAAAAAGACCGGGCCAAAAATATGTTTGTACTCGGTTTTCTATACTGGATGTATAACCGGGATATGGATAACACCATCCGGTTCCTGAAGGACAAATTCAGTAAGAAGCCTGATATTATGAACAGTAATATCAAGGTCCTGCAGGCGGGCTATAATTACGGGGATACCACAGAAACCTTTACCTCCCGTTACCAGGTGGAAAAGGCAAAGCTTCCCCCGGGAAAATACCGGAGCATCATGGGTAACCAGGCCGTGGCTTATGGACTGCTGGCCGCTTCCCAGAAAAGCGGACTGCAGTTGTTCCTGGGTTCCTATCCCATAACTCCTGCCAGTGACATCCTGCATGAACTTAGCCGCTATAAGAATTTCGGGGTAAAAACTTTCCAGGCCGAAGATGAAATCGCAGCCGTCACCTCTGCCATTGGCGCTTCCTATGGAGGCAGCCTGGGTGTTACCACCTCCAGTGGCCCCGGGATCGCCCTCAAGGGAGAAGCCCTGGGACTGGCCGTCATGCTGGAAATTCCGCTGGTGATCTGCAACATTCAAAGAGGCGGCCCTTCCACCGGACTGCCCACCAAGACCGAACAAAGTGACCTGCTACAGGCCTATTACGGAAGAAACGGGGAATGCCCCATGCCGGTAATTGCGGCTGCTACCCCGAGTGACTGCTTTGAAACCGTGTATGAAGCAGTAAGGATCTCCGTACAGCATATGACCCCGGTGATGTTCCTCAGCGACGGATATATCGCCAACGGTGCAGAACCCTGGAGATATCCGCAAAGCAAGGACCTTCCCGAAATAAAAGTAAATTTCAAAGCCGCTCCTGAAAATCCCGAAGATACCTTCCATCCCTATGAGAGGGATGAGAAACTGGTTCGCCCCTGGGCCATCCCCGGGACCCCGAACCTGGAACACCGGGTAGGCGGGCTGGAAAAAGAAAATATCACCGGAAATGTAAGTTATGACCCGGCTAACCACGAACTGATGGTCAAGCTACGCCAGGCCAAGGTGGACAAGATTGCTGACTACATTCCAGAGCAGAAACTGGATATCGGGCCTGAAAAAGGCAAGGTGCTGGTGCTGGGCTGGGGGAGTACTTATGGAGCCATCAAGTCTGCCGTAACAGAGCTGCTGCGTGAAGGCAAATTAGTATCTCATGCACACCTCCGCTATATCCGTCCCTTCCCCAAGAACCTGGGGGCAATTTTGAAAAATTTTGATCATGTGCTGGTTCCGGAACTGAATAATGGCCAGCTCGTCAGAATTATCAGGGACGAATTCCTGATTGATGCAAAAGGATACCACAAAATCATGGGGGTTCCCTTCACCAAGCATGAACTGCTGGAAGAAATCGGGAAATATCTGTAATGCCTGAACGGTACCCTTTCAAATAAAAAGGAATCCGAGATAATAAATAATACTAAAAAAGCCGCATCATTTGATAATTGAAGCGGCTTTTATCATCTAGGCCTATTCGTTATTTCTGAATCAGGCCGGCAAAATAATGTACGGTCCTTACCAACTGGGACACATAGCTCATTTCATTGTCATACCAACTCACGGTCTTTACCAGTTGCTGGTCTCCTACGGTCATTACCTTGGTCTGGGTAGCATCGAACAGGGAACCATAATGGATACCGATGACATCAGAGCTCACGATCTCATCTTCATTGTATCCAAAACTTTCGCTGGAAGCTGCCTTCATGGCGGCATTGATTTCTTCTACCGTTACGGTTTTGTTGAGGATGGAATTGAGTTCGGTGATGGAGCCGGTAATCACGGGAACCCTTTGGGCACCTCCGTCCAGTTTACCTTTCAAATCCGGAAGTACCAGTCCTATCGCCTTGGCAGCACCGGTGCTGTTGGGTACGATATTGGCTGCGGCCGCCCGGGCTCTTCTCAGGTCTCCCTTGGCATGCGGAGCATCCAGGGTGTTCTGGTCATTGGTATAGGCATGGATGGTGGTCATGAAACCGGCTTTGATGCCGAAGGAATCATTAAGCACCTTGGCCATGGGCGCCAGGCAGTTGGTGGTGCAGGAAGCGCAGGAAATAATGGTCTCACTGCCATCGAGTATGTGGTGATTGACATTGAACACAATGGTTTTCAGATCACCGGTAGCCGGTGCAGAGATGACCACCCTCTTGGCTCCAGCCTTGATATGGGCTTCAGCCTTGGTCTTTTCAGTGAAAAACCCGGTGCTTTC
>JAJXYG010000118.1 GCA_021780705.1 Bacteroidota bacterium | reverse complement strand
GATGTGGCCAAAACCATATACAGTTCCATCCATGAGGTGGATTCAAGTGCGAACTGGTTACAAATGGGTTGGATTTTTTATGACCAGCGTGATCAGTGGACCAATGAAAGAATCAAGGCTTATCTGACTGCAGTGCCCAAAGGCAGGCTGACGATGCTCGACTATTTCTGTGACAAGACCGAAGTATGGAAATTCACAGATTCCTTTTATGGGCAACCCTATATTTGGTGCTACCTGGGCAATTTTGGTGGCAATACCATGATGAATGGCGATGTGTGGGAAGTGGAAAAACGAATGGAAAATGCCTTTGAAAACGGGGGCAAAAACCTGGTGGGAATCGGCTCCACCCTGGAAGGGTTTGGGGTCAATCCCATGATGTACCAGTATGTATTTGACAAAGCCTGGAATCCGGGTCCCGTCAATGTCAAAGACTGGGTTTCCAACTGGGCCTATAGCCGGTATGGTCAGGTGAACGATAGCGTGAGCAAGGCCTGGGACATACTTTCCCATACCGTATATTCCGGGGCAGCGGGGCTGGGAAGGGCTACACTAACCAATGCCCGTCCGGATCTTACCGGCCACAATAGCTGGACCACCAACCCGGCCATCAATTATAAAAACAGTGACCTGCTGGAAGCCTGGAAATTACTGGTCCAGCCAAAGGGCAAGGTGCCTTTGGTGTACCAGTATGATGTGGTGGATGTGGGCAGGCAGGTCCTGGGCAATTATTTTTCGGTACTCAGGGACAAGTTTACCACGTGCTATCACAACAAGGACGCAGCGGGGATGAAAGAATATGGCAGGAAGATGCTGGGGCTGCTGGATGACCTTGATACCTTGCTCGGTACCAATGCTGATTTCCTTCTTGGAAAATGGATCGACGAAGCCCGGGCCATGGGGACTACCCCCAAAGAAAAAGATTATTATGAACAGGATGCCCGCAAAATCCTCACGGTCTGGGGGGAACCGGGGAGGCACCTCACGGATTACGCGAACCGCAATCTTGCCGGCCTTACCCGTACCTATTACCGGGGAAGATGGAAACTCTTTGTCGACCAGGTGGAAAAGGACATGGCTCACGGAGTCCAGTTTGACCACACTGCCTTCCTGAACCAGCTCACGGATTTTGAAGACCATTGGACCCGGGGACGTGAAAAATACAGGTCCACACCCGTGGGAGACTGTATGACCCTGAGCCGGATGCTGATTAAAAAATACGAGAAACAGATTCAGGAAGCCCGGTAAATTTTATCCGGAAGGACAGCGAATGAAAGCTTGATTCCGGACCATTGGTGAAGGGTAGGCTCCCTGCAATAACTGCCATATTATTATTATACACCAAAACCCACTTTCAGTTATGGAAGCCTCTACGATTGCTATTAAAGATTCACATGCCAATCCGGCCCCACTCGGGCTGTTTGCATTTGGCACTACGACCGTTTTACTAAACCTGCAAAATGCAGGAGTTTTTGAAATGAATTCCATGATCCTGGCCATGGGGATTTTCTATGGCGGATTGGCCCAGGTAGTGGCCGGAATAATAGAAGCCAAGAAACAAAATACTTTCGGGCTCACTGCCTTCACCTCCTACGGATTTTTCTGGCTGACCCTGGTAGGGCTCATTGTCATGGCCAAACTGGGATGGATTCCGGCCCCCTCCTCAGGAGCCATGGCTGCTTTTTTTATAGTTTGGGGATTGTTTACCCTGCTTTTATTTGTGGGGACCCTCAAATTGAACAAGGCGCTTCAGTTTGTGTTTGCCACACTTACCCTGCTTTTCATTCTGCTTGCAGCCACCGAGATAACAGGAAATGCTTCTCTCACAAAATTCACCGGAATCGAAGGGATTCTTTGCGGCGCTTCCGCAATCTATGCAGGTGCAGGCACCCTGCTCAATGAAGTATATGGAAGAACCATTTTACCTTTGGGGATCATGGCCAAAGTGGCCTGAGCACTTCCTTAATAATATGCATTAGCGGATTGAAATCCAAAATGTAAGTAACACAGGAATGAAAGGCGCAAAAAAAGGTAATAATGATTCAAATAGATACGGCACTTTGTTCTTTTGGGATGAGCGGGCGGGTTTTCCATGCCCCGTTTATTGAAGCCAACCCTTATTTTCGGCTTTCCACAGTATGGGAACGCAGCAAAAATGAAGCTGCAGAGAAATACCCCTCTGTCAAAACCGTGCGTTCGCTGGAAGCGCTCCTGGAGGAGAAAACCGTGGAATTGGTAGTAGTCAATACCCCGAATCAGACTCATTTTGAGTATGCCCGCCAGGCGCTTGAAGCTGGTAAACATGTGATCGTTGAAAAGCCCTTCACCGTAACCTCCGCCGAGGCAAAGACCCTGGAGGAACTTGCTGTAAAAAGTAATAAGGTATGTGCGGTTTTTCATAACAGGCGTTATGACAGCGACTACCGAACCATTAAGAAGGTATTGGACCACCAGCTGCTTGGGCCCCTGGTTGAGGTGGAAATGCATTTTGACCGGTATAAGGATTCTCTCAGCCCCAAGGTGCATAAGGAAGTGCCGGGGCCGGGAAGCGGTTCCCTGTACGACCTGGGCTCGCATTTGATTGACCAGGCGCTCCAGCTATTTGGGCGACCACAAAAGATTTTTGCCGATATCCGGATTTCCAGGCCCATATCCAGGGTGGTGGACTACTTCGAAATTCTTTGTTATTATCCTGAATTCCGGGTACGGATTCAGTCCAGCTATTCGGTCAGGGAACCCTTGCCCGGATATATTTTTCATGGGCTGAAAGGTTCTTTTCTCAAACCGAAGACCAATGTACAGGAAGAGGCGCTTACCGAAGGGCAACATCCCGGCGGACCCGACTGGGGAACAGAACCGCTATCTGATCGGGGATTGCTCCATACCGAAAGGGATGGCTCCGTGGTCAGGGAATACTTGGTTTCAGCCCGGGGAGATTATGGCCAGTTTTATAAGGAAATGTATGAAGCCATCCGCAATGGCGGCCCTTCACCTGTTAGCGCAGCAGAAGGACGGGAGGTCATTGAATTGATTGAAGCGGCTTATCTGAGTAATGAAACCTCCAAAGTAGTAGAATTATGAAATTATCGGCATCCATACTGAAAGAAATTGTTTCCACGAAAGTTTCCGTGCCCAATGCGCACCTCCTTACCTTACCAGAGAAGGTCATGCAATTCGGTACGGGTATCCTGCTGCGGGGGCTGCCGGACTATTTTATTGACAAGGCTAACCGCTCCGGAATCTTCGAGGGAAGGATCGTGATGGTAAAATCTACCGACCGCGGAAGCGGAGATGCCTTTGGAAGCCAGGATGGCCTGTACACCCTTTGTATTCGGGGGATCAGCCAGGGAAAGCCGGTGAGTGAAAACCTCATTCAGTCGGCAGTGAGCAGGGTGCTATCTGCCAGCGCGGAGTGGGAGGAGGTGCTGAAGTGTGCCTGCAATCCTGATATCAGGGTGGTGATATCCAATACCACCGAAGTGGGCATCAGCCTGGTAAAGGAATCGGTGGAAGCGGAGCCTCCTCAATCCTATCCCGCAAAATTACTGGCCTGCCTGTGGGCCCGGTTCAGCGCCCTGGGCGGGGCACACGGTACGGGGTGGGTGATCATTCCTACGGAATTGATACCTGACAACGGGCACCTGCTCAAAGAGATTGTTTTTGAACTGGCCCGATTCAACCAATTGCCGGAAGACTTCATGAAATGGCTGGATCGCGAGACCCATTTTTGTAAT
>JAJXYG010000344.1 GCA_021780705.1 Bacteroidota bacterium | reverse complement strand
ATTTAAACCGGAAAGCCCCGACCTGGTAACCCAGGTAAAGGCGGTGCTTCACAAGGAAATTGACAAATACGGATTTCGGGTGACCCAGTATCCCGGCACCGAAACCCTTTGGGAATATTTTCACCGGGAACCCCTTTGGAAAAGTATTACTCCCATCCTGGTTCTCGATCAGTTTGAAGAGATGTTTACCATAGCCCGGGAGATTCCCCGGTTTTCCGGAAAAGAAATAGAGGATTTCTGGACCGAAATTTCAGACCTGATTGAAAACCGGATTCCACAGTCCCTCCATGATCTGTACCTCAACCATCGTGAGCAGGTAACCTATAATTACAAGCGTCAACCGGTAAAAGTGATATTTGGTTTCCGGGAAGAATTTCTGCCCAATTTTGAAACCATCCCCTCCAGCATTCCATCCATGAAGTACTCCCGCTTCAGGCTAATGCCCATGAATGAAAATCAGGCTTATGAGGTCATTACCCGCACCTGGGGAAACCGGATTGACCCGAAGCAGGCACAACGAATCATTAGCTACCTTACCAGCGATGAAGTAATTACCTCGCTTACGGTGATTGAACCCGCCCTGCTTAGCCAGATTTGTTCCTTCCTGGATAAAAAAAGGCAGGATGCTGGAAGTGAGTCCATATCGGCCGGATTTCTGGATCAGTTTCCCAAAGAAACCATCCTGCGCTCGATCTATGATGAAACCATGCACGAGAGCAATCTTGCAGTCCTGGCTTCCCGGAAAGAACCACCGTATATCGATGCGCAGGAAAAAGAACTCACCCCGGTCAACACCTTCGTGGAAGAAAATCTGATCACCAGCACAGGATACCGGATGGAATATGCGCTCAAGGATTCCGACCGGATCATGGAACCCGGAATCCAGGTGCTTCTGGACCGGTATTTTTTGCGGCAGGAAGGCAAGATGGGAGACCGGGTGCAATCGGTGGAACTTACCCACGACGTGCTGACCCCAATCATCAAAAGCGACCGGGAAACAAGAAGGAATGAAATGGCAAGGATTGCCGCGAGGGAGAAGGCCAGGAAGCGCGCTTTAAAAATCGTCTTATATACCCTGTTAGGTGTGGGCCTGATGTTTTTATTGTCCTTGAAATATGAGTCCAGGATTGTTAATGAAATTATCAACAAAACCGATACGCTGAACCAAATTCAGAAAGTAGTGGCAGATTCCAACCGCTCCTTAAATAATTTTAGAAACAGGATCAGCAGGGAACGGCAACAATATAATGATTCTCTGGCCGGGTTGGTACAATCAAATGGACAGCTTCCTGCAGGGATTGATACCACCCTGGGCGTGACCAAGCTGCGGGATCAGCTCAATAATCTTAAACTGGATTCTGCCAGGCTGTTCAATAGCAATCTCTCGCTCAGCGGTCAGCTTACTCAATTAAAGGCCAGCCTGGATATGGCCTCTACCCAAAACAATGCCCTCCAGACGAACAATCAATCACTCCAGCAGGCCAACCTGAAGTTGTCAAACGATCTGGGCAAGGTGAACCTGGAATACCAGCTTTCCCAGGATAGAATTCATTACAAGGAACTGCAGTATGATTCCCTGGTGACTCTTTATCTGAGGATAGTAAACACCTGCAGTGCCCCGGTTCCCTCCGCTTCGCCCTGTGAGGTCTTGGGGACGGATTCCAGCCTGGTCAGCCTGATGCTGAAATTTGAAATCCCGGAAGATCTGAAAACCGGGAAGAAAGTACCCATACCTCCTAATTTAACGATTTATCTCATTCCTGATGTACCCGCCAACCGGGGTATTATCCGGCAGGCTTCGGTATTTGAAATCCGGGCCAATGAAGCCTTGCTAAGAACCGCCAAAGGCTACCAGATTGCCCGGTTTTGCAGCGGGAGGTATATTTTTGAGCATGTGCCCGAAGGCAAATACCTGATCAAGGTATGCACCTATTACGGAGGTTTCAGGATCTACGACAAAAAAGTCCCCGGAGCGGATGTGGTGAGCGTAGAAATCGCTCCGCCTATAAGGTAATCCGGACTTACCCTGTGTACCTTACCGGACCTGTTGCACCCCATATGACTGGGATCATGGATGAAATTAAGGTTCATCATAGCCCTCTTTTGCCGGATCACCTACATTCACGCAAAAAAAATAGTGAAATCGAGTCAGTTACCCGCACAAAATCCATCCAGGTCGATCCAATACTGGAAGATCCTGCAGGGATTATTCTGGGGTACAGGTCTCGCGATTTTTGGCTTGCTGGTCTTTTTGCCCAGAGTCGGCCTGATCCTGTTTTGGAATATCCTGATCCCTGCGGCCCCGGCGCTTCTGGTGATTGCCACCGGAGTATGGCGCAACCTATGCCCGCTGGCCAGCACGGCTATGTTACCAGCCCGCCTCGGGATTTCCAGGAAAAAACAGCTTACCATTACGCAGCAACAGACACTGAACCTGTTGGGTGTTCTTTTTCTTTTTTTTCTAATTCCCCTTCGTCATGTGATCTTTAATATCAGTGGCCAGGCCACAGCCCTGGTAATTTTTTCCCTGTCGGTGATGGCGGTGTCGGCAGGGGTTATTTTTGAGAGCCGGAGCGCCTGGTGTGCGGGATTATGTCCCATCCAGCCTGTGGAAAGGCTCTACGGATCTTCTGTGGGTATTACCGTGCCAAATGCCCAATGCGGCTCCTGTATCAAATGCAGCATCCCTTGTCCTGATTCCACCAAAAATATCACCATACGGTCTCTGAAATCAAGACGATCCCTGATCACTGAAATTTTGCTGGCAGGAGGGTTCCCGGGCTTTATATGGGGGTGGTTCCAGGTTCCGGATTATTTTGCAGGAAACGGATTGGGCAAGCTTTATATCGTGTATGGATACCCGTTCCTGGGAGCCGCCGTGACTATCGCATTGTATATAACCCTGAAAAGAAGGTTCCCGGAAAACAGGAGAATCCTGGTCAATATTTTTAGTGCGGCAGCTGTATCCTGTTATTACTGGTTTCGCCTGCCCCAGCTGCTCGGGTTCACCAATGTGCCCTCCAGTGGGATTCTGGTAGACCTCTCTGCGGTAATTCCTTCCTGGACTCTCAATATCCTTCGGTTGGCTACCACCGGTTTTTTTGTATGGTGGATGATCATTGAAAATCAAAAATTAAGGAGCTGGTCCAAACGACCACCCTATGCCCGGCGTCTCGATTCCTGACGGGGTTGGCCTTCATTTGAACTTTATCCCCTAGGACACTTCCTCCAGGATTCCATTAACGCAACTTCTGACAATCCCATACTGGGCAAACAGGTAGGTAGCCATCACCCAAAAGGAGGAAAAGGGCAGGGGATGATAGAATTTTACAATGGCAAGAGTAGAGTCTGACAATACAAACGATATCGCCCCGCCCAGCAGCAGGAGGGAAGCACGTCCTGCGCACTGGGTACTCAGTATTCTAGCCCTGTAAAGCATCGTACTGATGACCAGTGAATACAGGATTACTTCCGGGGTAAGGCTTCCCAGGCGAGGCACCAGGATCCAAAGTAACAGCCCCAGGTATAATATGAGCAGTACCAGGGCAGGCAGATCCCAGACAGCTTTTTTATTCAGGTCCCTGCTTCGACGGTAAAAAAGGGTGATCAAAAAAATATGGGCGATTAGAAAGGCAACCAGTCCCAGGATAAAAAATATCCCGTTCCTATAGGTGAATAAAAGGAGTATATCTCCGATCCAGGAAAATACCAGCGCCAGGAGCAGCAGCCCGGCATGCCGGAATTTTCTGGCC
>JAJXYG010000257.1 GCA_021780705.1 Bacteroidota bacterium | reverse complement strand
TGGATCAGGGTTGGAAAGGATTGGGATGGCAAAAGGCCGTATCCAGCAGTGAGACTGTTGCCAAAGAAAAGAATGGTCTTTTTATGGCTAGACGTATTTAGCTGCAGGGTATCCTTAACCGGGGATGAAGGGCTTTTTGAACCGGTCTGTTCACCGGAATTACAACTTCCGGCAAAAATGACCACCATCAGGATCAGGAGAAATTTAAACCGGGACATTAAATCATTCAAAAGTTTTATAAGTGGACGAAATTAGAACAAGAATTCCAGTAATTTTATCAAACCCCATCTTTTAGGCTTTTGTAAGGCATTTTTCTCTAACGGGGCAACCGGATATCTAAAAATTGACATGGAAACCATACTGAGTCTCAATCAGGTGAGTAAAACCTATAAGAGTGGGAGCAAATTATTAACCGTTCTGGACGATATCACCTTTTCCATTGAATCCGGATCCTCCCTATCCATCGTCGGTCCTTCGGGAAGTGGAAAAACAACCCTTCTTGGATTGTGTGCGGGGCTAGACCGTTGTACTACAGGGAGTATTGAACTCCATCACCAAAGGCTGGAATCTCTTGATGAGGACCAGTTGGCTTCCCTGCGAAACCAGAATGTGGGATTTATTTTCCAGAATTTTCAATTATTACAGACCCTTACCGCCCTGGAAAATGTAATGGTTCCCATGGAACTTCGAGGTGAAAAAGGGGCCAAATCGAGAGCCAATGAATTGCTTGAAAAAGTGGGGCTTGCCGACAGAAGAAATCACTACCCGGCACAACTGAGTGGCGGGGAGCAGCAACGGGTAGCAGTAGCCAGGGCCTTTTGCAATCGCCCCCGTTTGTTATTTGCAGACGAGCCCACCGGAAATCTGGATTCAGAGACCAGTGGAACAATAATTGAGCTGCTTTTTGAGCTTAACAGGGAGGCGGGGACCACTATGTTATTGGTAACACACGATTTGGAACTGGCGGGAAAAACACATAGAATCATCAGGCTTAAAGGCGGGAGGGTCATCTCGGATTCCGCAACCAGTGCAGTGAATTCATAAAAATCGTATGGCTATGCCGAAGCCGCTTCAAGAGTAAACCTAAATGTAAATGGCCCCTGAAATAAATGATTCCCAGATTTTGCGCAAAAACGGGTTGCAACTCAGGTGGCTTTTTTTAATGGCCTGGCGGGAGAGCAGGAAAAACTGGTCCCGTTTGTTGTTGTTCATTTCTTCCATGGTACTGGGAATTGCAGCCCTGGTAGCCATCTATTCCCTCGGTAACAATCTTAATGACGAAATAAACAACCAGGCAGCAGGTTTGCTAGGAGCAGATCTGGAGATAAGTAGTAACCAGCCTGCTTCAGCGAAGATGGAGCACCTGATGGATTCTCTCGGAGGGCAAAGATCGCAGGAGTGCAATTTTGCCTCCATGGTTTTATTTTTAAAAGGTCAGGGCACAAGGTTGGTCCAGGTGAGAGCCCTACAGGGAAATTTCCCGTATTATGGATCCATAGAGACTTTTCCCGCTTCTGCCGGAAAATCTTTCAGAGAAAACCAGGCTGCCCTGGTTGACAAGACCCTGATGCTTCAATATGGAGGCAGGTTGGGAGATACCATCAGGGTAGGGGAAATAAACTTTGTAATTGCCGGGCAACTGACCGGTGCTCCCGGACAGACGGGTTTTTCATCTTCCATCGCCCCAATAGTATATATTCCGCTAAAATACCTGGACCAAACCGGCTTACTGAAAAAGGGAAGCAGGATCAGCTATCATTACTATTTTAAATTTCCACCCGGCTTCAATGTGGAAGCCTTGGTTGCTGGGATAAAGGACCAACTCGAGTCCAATGAAATGCGGTATGACACGGTGGAAACCCAAAAAAGGGATTCCGGCCGTTACTTCAGTGATCTTACCAAATTTCTGCTACTTGTGGGCTTCATTGCCCTATTGCTGGGGAGTTCGGGTGTGGCCAGTGCGGTCTATGTGCATGTGAGAGAAAAAAAAGGCACCATTGCAATATTGAGGTGTCTTGGACTCCGATCCTATCAGGCCTTTCTCATTTTTCTTATTCAAGTCGTGGCTGCAGGAATTATTGGGTCTTTCTCAGGAATTGTCCTGGGTGTCATAATACAACAATTTCTGCCCATGGTCCTAAAGGACTTCTTGCCGGTGAGTATTTCCACACATCTATCCTGGATCGCTATTGGGGAAGGTTTTTCCATTGGAATAGTTGTGTCAGTCCTTTTTGCCCTGATGCCTTTACTTTCCATCCGAAAAGTTTCTCCTTTGCTGGCAATCCGGGCTAGTGTGGAAAGAGTAACTCAGAAAAGGGACCCCCTTTCCTGGGTGGTATATATAGCGACTGCACTTGCCATTTACGGATTTACGTGGATGCAAATGAAAAATAGCCGCCAGGCCATGTTTTTTACACTTGGGATTGGGATTTCGATTCTCGTATTATATGCGATAGCCCAACTGCTAATGTGGCTGGTGCGACATTTTTTTCCTTCCGCATGGAACTATGTATGGAGGCAGGGGCTTGCCAATCTGTACCGCCCCAATAATCAAACCGTCATTTTAATTACTTCGATTGGCCTGGGTACAGCCCTGATCTGCACCCTATTTTTCGTGCAATCACTTATTGTAAGCCGGATCACCCTTTCCGCTTCAAAGGACCAACCTAATATGGTCCTTTTCGACATCCAAACCCAACAAAGGGAGGCGGTGCTGGACCTGGCCAGAAAATTTAATCTGCCAGCACAGCATACGGTGCCCATTGTCAATATGAGGCTGATGTCTATTAACGGGATCACCGCTGAGGAGGCCAGGAAAGATTCTACTATCCAGTTTCCGCACTGGTTATTCGATCGGGAATACCGTGTCACTTACCGGGATTCTCTCACTACTTCTGAAAAAATCACCAAGGGGAAGTGGGAGGGTGTGGCAAATCCATCCTCACTGCCATCTATTTCCCTGGAACAAAACTATGCAGAAAGGACCCACCTTGAAATAGGAGATACCCTCGTATTTAACGTGCAGGGAGTGGAGATGGCTACCCGTATTGGGAGTTATCGCCAGGTCAACTGGGGGGGGATCCGAACCAATTTTCTGGTGGTCTTTCCCAAGGGGACCTTGGAAGCGGCACCCCAATTTCATGTGCTGCTGACCCGGGTGCCTTCGGATGGGGTATCCGCCAAGTTTCAGGAGGCAGTAGTTAGGCAATTCCCCAATGTGTCCATAATTGACCTGGCCCTGGTGTTAAATGTGCTCAATGAATTATTGGGAAAGATCAGTTTTGTCATCCGGTTCATGGCTGGTTTCAGCATACTTACCGGTTTGGTGGTGCTAATTGCCTCGGTCTTTATTAGCAAATACAAGCGCATTGAGGAAATTGTGCTTTTAAGGACCCTTGGGGCTAGCAAAAAGAAGGTTCTGGGAATTACCGCACTGGAATATGGCTTTTTGGGAGCACTTGCAGCCCTTTGTGGAATATTGCTGGCACTGGGGGCAAGTTGGGCCCTGGCTCACTATTCTTTCAATTTGGAATTCAAGCCCAATTTAGCCCCCGCCTTACTGGTATTTTTGGCCGTAAGTCTGCTCACTATCATTACCGGGGTACTCAACAGCCTGGGCTTTTTCAAAAGTTCTCCTTTGGAGGTTTTGCGGCAGGAATAATCGCGAACCTGACTGACATCATGATTTGCTCTTTTTAATTCCCCTCAGAAATCCACCTGCTTTGCAGGTGGTTATGTACTTAGCTGCTATGCAGATGCACTAA
>JAJXYG010000335.1 GCA_021780705.1 Bacteroidota bacterium | reverse complement strand
GGGTAGGCTCACAAGGAGCTATTGAATGATCACATCGAAATTGCAGGCATTCCCCCCCAGAGGAGCCGGTCCAATGATCATGGGCTTGAAGTTGAAATCCCCGGATGAAGTGGGTTGTCCGCTCCCATATAGGGTTAAGTGCTGTTCCCCAGTAGCTGTAAAAGTGCCCGAACGGGAAAATACCATCCCATTGATTTTATTGGTGGATACCGAATAATTTCCCACGGTTTTTACATATATCCCTATTGTTACGCTATCAGCCATATTCAGAGGTACTCCTGCTACATAGCTGCCGCTGACAACGTGAGGGGTACATACATAGTTGGTATCACCGACTCCTGATTCGAGGACATAAACGGCCTGTGGGATGGCTGTTTGCACGGGAATGCTGAAGTTGCACAGGGATGAATCTGAATAAACGGTAAAAAATATCAGCCCCGGGTTCAGGGGCTTCCCGGTCCCTTTCAGTGTAACCACCCTGCTCCCCGGCGCAGAAAAATATCCCGAATCTGCAAAGCTCATTCCATCCAGCGTATCGGTCTTGATCAGGTAATCTCCGGGGGAATTGATGGTGACATTCACCTGGACGGTATTGTCACTTCGAAATGCCTGGCCGGCAATATAGGGGCCGTTTATCTGGGGGTTCTGGCAATCGTTTGGATATCCTGCCAGGTAATAACTGGAGGGCGGCTTGCTAAGTACCGTGAGACTCGAACTACAGCCGGTCAGTCCGGGGATCACCACCGGGAAGGTGCCCGCTGAATCGGGAGTGCCGGAACTTATAAGGAAGAGACTGACCCATCCGGTGTCCTGGAAACTGCCGGCGGCTGAAAACCGGATCCCATCAACCGGATTGGTGTAGATATTATAATGGCCCGTGGAACTTACATGAACCCTTACCTGGAAAGAATCCTGAGCATCTGTAGCTACTCCTGTGTAAAAATAACCGAAGAGTTGGGACTGTTGACACTGACCAGGCGCCCCATCCAGTTCATAAATGGCAGGGGGGCCGCCTTCATAGCTGTATTCTTTGGCGCAGGAGGAAATCGCGGCAACCGCGAAAAAAACCAATGCATTTAACATCCATTTGACGTTCCCAATCTTCATAGAGGGTCCAGATTATTAATTATTCCAAAATAGTAAAGAGGGTGCTCTTAAGGTTTGGGTGGTCTACCCGTTTTCCTACTGCAGTTCAGTCAGCCAGTTTCTTTATAAGAATTCCCGGAAAAGATACGAACAATTTGGTTGAAGAACCCTTTTTAGGTCCTCTCCATCAAGTGTTTTATATGAAAGGTTGCCTCCCGGTACCGAGCAGTGTTGAAAGCAAGGAAGAGAGTGTGGACCAGAGGGTCTTTTGGAGCCAATCTCAGGAATACCGGCACCGCAGGCTCCAGGGCCCTTGATCGGGGAATTGCCAGGTGTAACCTCTTGGTTTTAAATATAATATAACCTCTCAAATCCCCCTTTGAATTCAGGGATTAAAAACTATCTTTGCGGCCTCAAAAAGTTCTTTAAGAAATGCTCAGCAGAAGAATTATACGGGTAAAGGTCATGCAGGCCCTTTATACGGTTGAATCCAGCAGCGGAGGATCCGGCAACGGGGAAGCCCGCAAGATACTCCTGGAAAATATCAACCAGGCCAGGCATTTGTGTACTTACCTGGTATCATTTCTTAATGAAGTGGCCCGCTATGCAGAAAAAGATGCCGCCCAGAAGGCCCGCAAGAATCTTCCTACTTACCAGGACCTGCATGTAAACACCAAGATTGCGGGCAATGAAATTCTGTGGGCGACCCTGGAAAATCCCTCTTTCAAAAAATCTGTGTCCGAGTTCAAGATTGAACATGCACTCAATGATGAATTGATAAAAAAGATCTATATCGCCCTCCTGGATACGGAGGACTACCGGGATTATATCAGCCAGGACTCCCGGGACAGGAAATCTGATCGCAAGATCATGGAGGTGATTTTCAGGGATCTGATGCTTCCTAGTGAGGATTTCATCAGCGAAGTGGAGGAGAAATTCATTCACTGGGATGACGATGCCGAAATGATGGTAGTGTTGGTCAACAGTGTACTTCATAAGCCGGCTGCATTCAATTTCACTGACATGGTCAGCAAGGAAAAGATGGATTATGCCACCGAATTGCTGGAATGTGTGCTGGATAAAAAGGAATTTTGTCTGAGTCTCATCAAACCCAAATTAAAGAACTGGGATGCGGAGCGCATTGCTTCCATAGATATGATCCTGATGGAAATGGGGGTATGTGAATTCCTGTTTTTTGATACCATTCCGCCCAAGGTGACCATCAATGAATATATAGACCTGGCCAAGGAATACAGCACCGAGCAAAGCGGGCACTTTATCAACGGAATTCTGGATAATATTCACAAGGAATTGCTGGCAGACAATAAAATCCACAAGCGTAATTTCAAAAACAGTACTTTATGATACCTTTGCGAAAAAAAATATTCATGAAAAAGGGGTTCTTCCTTAGTGCTGCACTCGTATTGCTTTTTTCCTGCAATATCCGAAACAGGGGCCATCATGGGGGATTCGGACCGGAGCCGGTAGCCCAATACCATGATTCCACTACCGTGCAGATCATTGATTCTTCCTATAATTTTGGCACCGTCACCGATGGCCAGAAGGTGGAATATAATTACCGGTTTCGCAATACCGGCAACAAACCCCTGATAATCGGTTCCGCCATGGCAAGCTGCGGATGTACTGTGCCTGAAAAACCCGAAGCACCCATCAACCCGGGAGAAACCGGCTTTTTGAAGGTGGTGTTTAACAGTACCGGCAAACAGGGCGATGTGCATAAGACGATCATCGTCAATTCCAATGCCTATCCCAAATTCCCCGTACTGCAATTAATTGGCAAGGTAGTGCCTGCCACAAAAAATACTCAATAGCTTAAACAAACAAAACAAATACTATGAATTTAGCAATGGTTTTCCTGATGCTGGGACAAGGTTCTGCGGGAGGCGGTGGTTTCCAGTTCGTATTTTTAGCCCTTATGATCCTGGTGTTCTGGTTGTTCATGATCAGGCCTCAGTCCAAGAAGGCCAAACAACAAAAGCAGTTTCTGCAGAATTTGCAGAAAGGAGATAAGATCGTGACAATTGCCGGTATCCACGGGAAAGTAAATAAACTCAATGAGGATGGCACGATTGACCTGGAAATTTCTCCGGGGAGCTATATCAAAATGGAAAAGTCTTCCATCAGTATGGAAATGTCTGCCAATCTGAATAAGACCGCAGCACCTGCCAAATAATGCAATGCCGGGAGGAGCCGGGAGTTGCCGTCAGGCACACCTCCCGGCCCTCCTTTTTTTTAGAGAATCCCCGTCTTAAATCAACGTCCATGCTTAAAATCGGAATTACCGGTGGAATCGGGAGTGGTAAGAGCACTGTGGCAAGGGTATTTGAGGTACTCTCCATTCCGGTATATCGCGCCGATGATGCTGCCAAAAGACTCATGGCAGAGGACCCTGGAATCAGGCAGGCAATTGTAGCGGCGTTCGGGGAGGATTCTTATGAAGGAACCAGGCTGAACCGGGAATTCCTGGCCCGCGAGGTTTTTCAGGATGAAAGGAGGATTGCCACCCTGAACCGGATCGTGCATCCGGCAGTAATTCGGGATGCGGCCCGTTGGTTTTCGAACCAGAAGGGTCCTTACGCCCTCAAGGAAGCAGCACTGATCTTTGAAAGCGGGGCGGAGCGTGATCTTGATTATGTAATTGGGGTAAAGGCACCCCTG
>JAJXYG010000046.1 GCA_021780705.1 Bacteroidota bacterium | reverse complement strand
TATTTTTGATCATGTTTTACGAGATTGTTGTATCCGCTACTCTAATGAGATTTTTTCGAAATCGCTATTAACCAGGGCTTTATCACGAAATTCTGATTTATCACACAAAAGAATTACTATGAAACGGTGGCTTGAAAGTGTGAAACAAACGCGTATTGCCAAATCGGTAATCTATTTTTTGGTCGGGATGGCCACCTATCCGGGCCTGGTCTGGTTTAACAAGATCAAAATCCGGGGTACCGAGAACCTCCGCAATCTTCCCAGGAAAAATGTCCTGTTCGTAAGCAATCACCAGACCTATTTTGCTGATGTAATCACCTTCCTGCATATTTTTTGCGCCGTAAAGTGGCGAAAGGAAAACCGGCTTGGAGTCCCTTATTACCTGCTTAATCCTTTTACCCGGGTTTCCTATGTAGCTGCAGCAGAGACCATGAAAAGCAGTTTTATCAGCAAGGTCTTTGTTTGGGCCGGGGCTATTACCGTGAAGAGGACCTGGAGGGCTGAGGGAAAGGAAGTGCGTCGAGGCCTTGACCCCGGGGATACCCGAAAAATTGGCAGAGCCCTTGAAAAAAACTGGGTGATCACCTTTCCACAGGGGACTACGACCCCTTTTGCTCCCGGCCGGAAGGGTACTGCTTTTATCATCAAGAACTATAAGCCGGTGGTCGTCCCAGTAGTAATTAGCGGTTTTTGGCGCGCCTTTACCAAAAGAGGGCTGAAACTGAAGAAGAAGGGCACCTTGCTCAATGTCCATTTCAAGGAGCCAATTAAATTTACCTATGAAGAAAGTGTCGAGGTGATTCTGGAAATGGTGATGGATGCCATTGAACAAAGTAAAAAGTTCATGATGCAAAGCAAGCACCACCTGATCACTGCCCTGGATAAATAGTTGCTTTAAGTCAAATAGTCTGTCTCCTGCTTAAATAAAGAGTGCTTTGAGCTCCTTGGCATCCCCTGCCTTCATTTTTCCTCCAAGTATCAACCGCAATTGCCTGCGTCTGAGCGCGCTTTCAAACAACCGGAGTTCCTCCTCAGTTTCGGGTTCCAGCTTGGGAACCAGCCTGGGTTTGTTATTGGGATCCAGGGCTACAAAGGTGTAATAGGCTTCGTTACTCTTGTAGCGATATTGCTGAATGACGTCCTCACCCCATACGTCAAGATGGATTTCCATGCTGGTATTGAACGTTCGGGTTACCTTGGCCTCAATATGGACGACATTTCCTAGCCGGATAGGATTGGTAAATGAAATATTGTCCACAGAGGCAGTGACCACCGGTGCGCTGCAGTGTTTGGTCCCTGCCAGTGCGGCTGCAATGTCCATCCAGTACATGAGCCTGCCTCCCATCAAATTGCCAAATGTGTTGGTGTCATTGGGCAGCACCAGCTCAGTCATCACTATCAAACTTTCCGTTGCCTTTTTTGAATCCATCTTTAAAATTTTTTGCAAAGATAAGATTGCTTACATACATATCCGGCAGGTGAGGGAATTCGGGTGTCCGGCCTGATTTTTTTGGTTATTAGTTTTTGATTATGGAATTTCGGCCTTCTTTTTATGCCTGAAATCTCATTCGACAATACGAAAACTGCTTTTGAATACAAAAGCGACAGGGAATTAGAACGTGCCAAATTTCTGTTTTCAACAATGGGCAAGGACTGGGTCCTCCGGATGGGGCTGAAAATGACCCCCTGGGCGCTGAAGTGGGGATTGCCCATCCGGGGAATCATCCGAAATACCATATTCAATCAGTTTGTAGGAGGAGAGACCCTGGAGGAGACTGCCGCCGTGGCCGAAAAACTGGGGCAATTCAATGTGGATATCATCCTCGATTATGGGGTGGAGGGTAAAGAAGGAGAAGCGAATTTTGATCATGCCAGGGATGTATTCATCAATTCAATACGCTATGCCGCCTCTCATTCGCACATTCCTTTTATGAGTGTGAAACTCACCGGGTATGCCCGGTTTGGTCTGCTTGAAAAACTGCATGCAGCATCGAGTTATCACGACATCATCCAGGGGAAATTGCCCTTGTATGCAATATCAGAAAGAGAGAAGCAGGAATGGGAAAGGGTCGTCCAAAGAATTGACCAGATATGCGAAAGCGCCAAAAAAAATCATATCGGGGTCCTGATTGATGCGGAAGAAACCTGGATACAGGATCCCATCGATGCGCTGACCACCCAGATGATGCAAAAGCACAACCAGGAAACCGCTGTGGTATATAATACGGCCCAGTTGTACCGGAAGGACCGGCTCCAGTTCATCAAGGACAGCAATTCCTGGGCTAGTCAAAACCACTTTAAACTGGGAATGAAACTGGTCCGCGGAGCCTACATGGATAAGGAGCGGGAAAGGGCTTCCACCTTCAACTATCCTTCTCCAATTCATGAGACCAAAGAAGATACAGACAGGGATTTTAATGAAGCGCTCAATTATTGTATTTCTCCTTCCAATGATATCTATATTGTGGTGGGTACCCACAATGAGTACAGCAATATGTATGCGACAGAATTGATGAACCAGTACGGCATCCCCTTTCAAAGCAGGCAGGTGCACTTTTCACAGCTTTACGGGATGAGCGACAATATCACCTTCAACCTTGCCAAAGCAGGTTGCTTTGTAAGTAAATACCTGCCCTTCGGCCCCATAGCAGACGTAATCCCCTACCTGATGCGCAGGGCTCAGGAAAATGCCTCCGTGAGCGGCCAGACTGGCCGGGAGCTCCTCCTGATCCGCCAGGAACTGCAGCGTCGCCAAAAAGACAAATAGCTTCCCTTATAATTTTAACACCTGATTTTCCACAAGAGCAAATACCTGGTCACCCTTGTGTGGTCGTACCGTATACATTCCAGAAAAATTACTGAAGGCAGGCAGAACGGCATGGGACTCACTGAAATAAAAACAGGGAAGTAGCAGGGATTGTCTGGCAGCACCCCGGATCCGGATTCCCGGATGGAGATGGCCGCAAAAAACAAAGTCCTGCCGGGGCTCCTGCTGAACCTGCGGGTCAAAGTCATGAATAAAGGAAAAATCTCCCATCTTCAACACTTCCTCTGCCACCTCAATGGAGGCGTTTCGGTAGAAATTAGGTTCCAGGATGTCATGGTTGCCCCGGACCAGGTGAATAGGAAGCCAGGAAATATCGTTTCGCCATTTAAGGAATAGCTCCATTTCCCGGTTCGACCGGCTGTGGAACATGTCGCCGGCTACTACTAAAGAGATCGGCTTGAAAAATTGAATCTGGCTGAACAGGCGGTGGAGATCCGCCTGGAAAACTTTCTGGGGCACCCCGATTCCTTCCTTCCTGAAATGTCCCGACTTGCCAAAATGAAGATCCGAGACTATCAGCACCTGCATCTCCTCCCAATAGATACAGCGGGCGGGTGACAGCCACAGGGTCTGTCCACGTATTTGCATTTTATAGGGAGGGAAGTGCATCGGGGGTTTGGGCAAATATAAGGAGATATCTATCCCGCAGACCTTCTATCATTCAATTTTGCAATTGGAGTTGCATTTTCTTTACCCGGTCTTCCAGCCGCTCTGAAGTCAGCATTTCTCTCAGGCTGTCAACCTTGATCGGAAAGCAAAAAGGAGTGAGCCGGTCCGGAAAAGTCACAAGGATCTTACCCTTCTGAATCCGCTCCAGCATATCGCGAAGCCGGGCTTCCTCCATTTGTTGTTCCATGACTTCATAATAGGATTGTCGCAGCAGCAGGTTGCCTGGTTCATACTCGGAAAATACATTAAAGAGGAGGGCGGCTGAAGACTGGAGG
>JAJXYG010000142.1 GCA_021780705.1 Bacteroidota bacterium | reverse complement strand
TTGCCGGCAATGGTCGGGGCGGTGAAGCAGGAAAAGATCGCTAGAGCAGGCTACGCCTGATTCCTGCGATGCCACGTTCTTTGAACGTGGTCGTTCACTTATTCGAACCTTTCGAATAGCCTGCATAGAATGCCCACGTCCCTTTCCCGGCTTTCAAATATGGCTCTTCAGCATGGGCACATCCGAAAAGCTGCACTTCTTGAGAAGCCCCTCCCTTCCGGCATGCTTATTAACCTCCTCACCCGGTGATATCGGTAATGCCGGCTACTCCACAGGGAAGGCTGGATACTGCCCATTGCCGGAATTCAAATTTAAAAGGTCTGCCGCAGCCTGTCGCGCTATCCGGGGGGCTGCACAGGCCGGTAATTATGGGTGAGGTTGATCAATTTATAATACACCCAAAGGGAATAATAGGAAATCAACCGCCTGGGATAGGGAACCTGGTAAAACCCGTGCTTTTCAAGAATCTTTTTTCTTTCCGATTCAATTTTTCCGCTGGCAGTAATACTCTGCGAATGAATCCGGAAGCGGGTGATATAATAGGGAAGGTGCCTTCCTTTTATTCCGGGAAGGCTAAGGGCTCTAAGGATATAATCATAGTCAGAGGCGTAAAAGAAGCTTTCGTCATATCCGCCCAGCTGCTCATGGATCTTCCGTGAAATAAACAGGCAGGGGTGGGGGATAAAGGTACCGTGGGTTGAAAGCAATAACCGGGAAAAGCCTGCAGGGAAAAGTCGTACTTTTTTCTGATTGCCCTCCTTCCATTTCAGCATGTTGCCATAATAATAATCCAGCCTCCCCGGTTCAATTGCACCCACTACCTTTTCAATAATCGTATCACTGGACAACTGGTCATCAGAATTCAGGATCAGGATATAATCTCCTTTTGCCAGTTGAAGAGCCTTGTTAATCGCAAAATACATGCCCTGATCCGGAGCTGAGTACCACGCACTGATCCGGGACTCATATTGGCTAATGAGTCCAACCGTGCCATCCGTGGAGCCTCCGTCGGCTATTATATATTGGATGTGGGGATAGGTCTGATGGATCACACTATCAATGGTGTCCTTCAGGAAGCGTTCACTGTTTTTACAAACAGTAAGAATGGTAATCAATATGGGGTTCCCGTTTGCCAAATTATCGATTTGAAAGGAGAAATTTCCGGATCAGGCGATCAGGTTCTGGCCTTTTGAGCAGGCATTTGTCCACCTTCGGGCCTGCGCTATTCTCCTGCCGGCAAATTAAGGCATATTTCGGCAGGGACCCGGTTCAAATTTTCGGACTGCCTTCCGCAAAAGAGCAATGGGTATTTGACTATTTTTGCGCCACATGAATAGATTACTTAGCAGGGTGGTGGGCAACTGGGTGAAGGTACGGGAGATTCTACGGCTTGAGCCGCACGATACCTCCACTCCTGAAGGGAAGTCCCGGGAACGCTATCGCCGGATCCTGCTTACAGGAGGAAGTTCTGCCATTGTCAAATTGCTGACTGTTGGGATCAACCTCGCCATTGTGCCCCTCACTGTGCACTACCTGGGTCCGGAAAGATACGGGCTTTGGATGGCGATATCTTCCGTCCTTGCACTGATGGGATTTGCGGATTTAGGCCTGGGAAACGGACTACTCAATGCAGTGGCCAAGGCCCATGGGCTTAATGACCGGCGAGGTGCCCAGGTGGCGGTGGCCAGTACATTTTATATCTTGTGTGCGGTCGCTCTGACCCTGTTGATACTCTTTTTGGGCTCCTATCCGTTTATTTCATGGAAGGCAGTGTTCAATGTCAAGTCTGCACTGGCTATTAAAGAGTCTGGCCCTACGATGATGGTGTTGGTGGTCACCTTTCTGATCAATATGCCGCTTGGAATCATCCAGCGGATCCAGTCAGGGTACCAGGAAGGCTATAAATTCCAGGTGTGGCTGATTGTAGGATCTGTACTGAGTTTTGCAGGACTGTTAACCTGTATCTATTTGAAAGGGGGACTGGTGTGGCTGGTCATCGCCTATTCCGGCGGGCAATTACTTGGGACGATATTCAACGGGATTTACATATTTGGAGGAAGCAGGAAATACCTGTTTCCCAGAAGGAAATATTTTGATCTGAAAAGCGGAAAGTTGCTAATCCTGAGTGGATTTACCTTTTTTCTTCTGGGGATGTTTGCCCTGCTGGCCAATTCAAGTGATGACATCATCATTGCCCAGACCCTGGGGCCGAAGGCTATCACCGGCTATGAAATTGTGAAGAAGCTTTTTATGTTTTCCATGTTTACCCAGCATATCATACAACCCCTGTGGCCTGCCTTCGGAGAGGCACTGGTGAGCGGAGACCTGGATTGGGCAAGAAGGACCCTGCGAAAGGCCCTAAGGCTTAGCATGCTTGCGGGGGCCGGAATTGCCCTCCCGTTATTGCTGTTCGGGAAGCAAATAATCGGGGTCTGGGTGGACCGTGCCTATATACCAGGATGGGCCTTACTTATCGGCTTCTTTTTTTATATAATCCTGAATAATTACATAGGAGTGATCTCAACCCTGCTAAATTCCAGTGCCCTGGTAAGGAAATTGTTGATTCCCATGGCACTGACTGCGGCGGTGGGTGTGATACTAAAGATTGTACTGGCCCGAAGTTTTGGCGTATCGGGAGTCATTTGGGCTACGATAATCAGCTGGAGTGTGTTCTTTGCCATACCCTCTTATTACCTATCGGTAAGGTTATTATATAAGAAGAGATAAATTGACCCATCGATTGAAATTAAATAAGCTTATTAGATTTTGTATGTATGGCTGAACCCCTTAATTTGAAATTGAAAAAAACATGATGAATCGAATCAAGAAGCTAGTTAATTCATATCCTTTTTTACGCAAGGTTTTATTGCCCGTATATATTTTTATTGTTGGGGCCATTTATCAGGTCTACAAGGTCCTGCACCTCCATTTTTCTTATCGTTTGGCTGACCATAATACGGTTAGGTTTTTGCCAAAAGGACAAATTGCATTTGCCCTGTTTATGAATGGGTTTGAAAAAAGGGAGTTGGCTTTATACCAGGTATTGATTAAACAGGGAGATGTCATCATAGATGCAGGTGCGAATATTGGTCTTTATTCGATCCTGGGAAGCAGGATCGTGGGGGAGAAGGGGAAGGTATATTCCTTTGAGCCTTCCGGTGCAAATTTCGATATACTCAAAAAGAATATTCAATTAAATAAATGCAATAACATTGTTCCCGTAAATATGGGTTTGGGAGATAAAACAGGAGAGATCCTGGAATTGTTTCAGGAAGAAGGCTCAGGGGATGCAGAAAAATATGTTTTCCGCAGCAGCATAAATGAAACTGCGGTTTCTGCCCCGGATAGCAAGGTAATGCACGTATCCGAGAAAATTTCACTGGAAACCCTCGACAATTTTCGGTCAAAAATGAATCTTTCAAAAATTGATTTTTTGAAAATAGATGTGGAAGGGTTTGAATATTTTCTTCTTAAAGGAGCGGAAAATGCCCTGAAGGAAAACCCGGGGATGATCATATTGTTTGAATGTGCCTCCCATTTGGCGGAGCGAGCAGGCGTGACCAAGGCAGAGGTACTTCAATTTTTAGAGGGGTTGGGTTTTGAAATATTTTATTGGAATGCAATAGATAAAACCTGGAGTGATGACGCGGCAGGGGTGTGGGCCTCCGGTCAGTTACTGGCAGGGAGAAACCTCATGGATCGAATAAGATCAATTAAGGTTTGATCCTCAATTGAATTGGCGTTTCAATATTTCGATCGGAGCTCTAGATC
>JAJXYG010000237.1 GCA_021780705.1 Bacteroidota bacterium | reverse complement strand
AGTGGGGATCTGCTCCCACACTACATTACACCATTTCTTTCACCCAAAAAAGGAACCGGCAATTCCTCCCCGCTAGCCGAGCTACGGGGTATCCTTGCCGTTGTATTATGAATACCCAGTCAGGATCCTGGATTCTCTTTTCAAAAACACTAATTCTACCGCTGGCATTTGCCCTTTGGTTTTCGTCCTGTCATCCAGGGACAGATTCAGGTCGTGGGCATGCACTGGCGGGACCCCGGAACCAGGATTCCCTGTTTAAGAAATATGAACTCGGCAATATCAAACTACCTCCAGGATTTTCCATTTCAGTCTATGCGGAGATCCCAAGTGCGAGAAGTCTTAGTATCTCCCCCTCCGGGACTGTATTTGTCGGAACTCATGACGGAGGAAAAGTGTATGCCATCACCGACCTGAACCACGACGGGATCGCTGATTCTGTATACGTGATTGCTAGCGGCCTTCATATTCCCAACGGGGTCGCATTCCGCGATGGAAATTTATACATTGCCACCGTTTCCACGATATACAGGCTGGACAGTATCGAAAGTCACCTTACCCATCCGCCCGCTCCGGTAGTGGTTTATGACAATTATCCTAAAGACCTGCACCATGGCCCCAAATTCATCGCATTTGGTCCCGATGGGAAATTATATGTGCCGGTGGGAGCTCCCTGCAACATCTGTGAACCACCACTCCCCTATGCCTCCATAACACGGCTCAATGCCGATGGTTCAGACCGGGAAATTTATGCCGCCGGAATTCGAAATTCAGTAGGCTTTGCATGGGATCCCAGAAATGGCCAGCTTTGGTTCACAGATAATGGACGCGATGAACTGGGGGACGACATACCCAGCGACGAACTGAACACAGCCCCCGGCAAAGGAATGAATTTCGGCTTCCCTTATTGTCATGAAGGGGACTTGCTGGATCCCGTCTATGGAAAGGGCAAGAATTGCAAGGATTTTACCCCACCGGTGAAGAAACTGGGAGCTCATGTAGCCTCTCTGGGAATGCGCTTTTACACCGGAAATTCTTTTCCTTCCGAATACCGCAATGCCATATTCATAGCCGAGCATGGAAGCTGGAACCGGACCATACCGGTTGGATACCGGGTTGTGGTCTGCAAATTGGACAGCAGCGGGCAATTCGATGACCCTGTTCCTTTTGCAGCAGGATGGCTTCAGCACCAATTTCAGGTAAATGGCAGGCCTGTGGACGTCCAGGTAGCGCAGGACGGAGCCTTATTGGTAAGTGATGACTACCGGGGAGTAGTCTACCGCATATCATATTCCAAGAATTCTAAATACCCTAACCAATAAACTGAGCAATTTATGAAATCTGAAATCACCTCGCATAAAACACACCAGGAAGAACATTTGGAAAGTTCCGATCTTCTCACCGATATCGTCATAGGTATGAGTGATGGGCTTACCGTCCCCTTTGCGCTAGCCGCAGGATTAAGTGGAGCCGTGTCTACCAGCGGTATCATTGTCATCGCGGGTATTGCAGAAATCGCCGCCGGAGGGATCGCCATGGGGCTTGGTGGTTACCTTGCTGGCAAAACCGAGCAGGATCATTATGATAGTGAACTCAAACGGGAATACGACGAGGTGGAAAATAAGCCGGATGTGGAAAGGCAGGAAGTTCAGGATTTCTTCAAATCAATTGGACTCAGCCGTGATTTGCAGATAAAGGCTACCGAAGAAATTGCCAAAGACAAGAAACAATGGGTAGACTTCATGATGAAATTCGAACTCGGGCTTGATGAACCCAATCCAAAAAGAGCCAGGAATAGTGCACTCAATATTGGACTTTCCTATATCGCGGGGGGAATTATCCCCCTAAGCCCCTATTTTTTTATTGAGGCCTCCCGGGAGGCCCTGAAATTTTCTATTATGGCTACCTTGGTGTGTCTCTTCGTTTTCGGATATTTCAAAAGCAAAATTACCGGCGTCCCGGTGATCTCTGGAGCCTTCAAGGTCATGCTGATCGGTGCAATGGCTGCAGCAGCTGCCTATTCTGTGGCAATGCTCTTTAAATAATCCAGGGATTGGGGTTGCAGGATATAAATCTAAATTACCCCATGGGTGTGCCTGCCTGCTATAAGGCAGGGTCATTTCTTTCTTCGATACTTGCCAAAGGGCATTTTTAACAGCGACTTAAAATTGCCGTTTTCGGAAGCACTCATATGGGTATCCACTCCAAAAACCAAATCCTCTTCAGGTAAACGGGACAAGGTCCCAAATAACCTATCCCAAATACTTAACACATCACCATAATTGGAATCGGTAAAGGGTTGCTGGTAATGGTGGTGCACCCGGTGAAGATTGGGAGTTACAAAAATAGAACCGATCACCGCATCAGTCTTGGAAGGCAGCCGGTAATTCATATGGGAGAAAGTTGTAAAAAAGGTTTGGATGATTTGTCTTAGAATCAATACCCAGATCGTGGCTCCTGATAGTAGTACCCATACGAGGGTAAATGAAAGCCTTATAAGATTTTCTCCCGGATGTTCCCTGAGGGTAGTAGAGACATCCATAATGGGATCGCTGTGGTGTACCAAATGAAACATCCAGAGCCGGCTCACCTTATGCATGATCACATGGTACAGGTATTCCCCAAAATCCAGGAAGGTGAATGTTATTACAAATAACAAAAGGGGACTATGCTGCAGGGGTAGTAGGTAAAGGAAGCCGAAATGATGCATCCCGGTCCACAAAATGACTTTCGCAAATATCCATCCCATCAGTAACTGCCCGGGAATATTGGTAAAAATAAATGGGGCATTTAAGAAGGCATGCCGCCACTTTTTGTAATCAATGAAAATCCCAATTACATTTTCCAGATTCCAGGTAATAAAGAAAATACCAGCAAAGAAAATGACGGAGAATTGTGTTCCATGTACCGAAATAAATTTTTGAAAAATTGGATTCATCGATGATGACGATTTTTATTTAACGACCCTTCTAAATGAAATATTACTCCCAAAACAACTTAAATACCAAAACCTTCTCAGGACCAGTGTATCATTCCCCTTTAACCAGACTTTGGCTTTTTTCATTCGGCCGCTGACCGGATCAACTACTATTCCCTGATCCCATTTCCTCGTTCTATCATTATAGGAAAGTCCCTGGATCAGTTCTAAATCCGAAACCCAAAGAGGTGCTCCCAAGATAGGGGAATCAAATGTCTCATTTTTTCTTTGATGGGCCAACTGCCTTATTTGGTTAATTCCCTGGGAAATAATTCTGGCACTGAAAACCTGTCCTGATTGGTATATTTCGAGGTCATATGAATTCTCACCATGAGTCCAGCGTCCCAATATGGCCTCCTCTTTGCGGAGATCCAGATTTTTGTTGAGGTAGGCTATGGTCAAACAAGAAAGAAATAACATTTTTTTCTAATTTATGAATCTCAGAATACCAAATAAATTCCCAGGAATAATCCATTTTTCATGGCATATGGGTTTTTCAGGTAATTCAGCCTGCGATAATATTCAATGGACAATATGTGAAAGATGTTTTCAATACCGGCACTGGCTTCCATATAGGGAACACTTCCCATTTGATTGAAATTGGAGTTCTTGTTATAATCCCGGTTTGCCTGGGTCATGTCACCCCAGTAGGAATTAAATGAAAATCGCTCCCTCCAGCCCCACCTTCGCAACAGCGGAATTTTGTCAAACAGGGCACCCCCCAGGTAGAATCTCGTGTGAAGGCTTACGTACCGGTCGGAAGCAAATTCATAAGGAGACATCATATTGAACACATATTTGCTGGCG
>JAJXYG010000206.1 GCA_021780705.1 Bacteroidota bacterium | reverse complement strand
ATGAGATTGTACCTGCCCCCGGGGTCCGAATTTCCCGGATCAGGAACCTGGAAGATGACATCGCCCTGAGCCTTTCGGCATTGGGTATTCGAATCATCGCCCCCATTCCCGGAAAGGGTACCATTGGAATTGAGGTACCCAATGTGAAAAAGACCATAGTGAGCATGAGAACCCTTTTGAGTTCTGAAAAATTCCAGAATAATAAGTTCACCCTTCCGATTGCGATTGGAAAAAAGATTGACAATGAAAATTTCATTGTAGACCTGACCTCGATGCCTCACCTTTTGATGGCAGGGGCCACCGGCCAGGGGAAGTCTGTGGGGCTTAATGCGATCCTGGTATCCCTGCTGTACCGAAAGCACCCATCGCAGCTCAAGTTTGTGTTGATTGATCCCAAGAAAGTAGAATTAAGTATTTATAAAAGCATTGAAAGGCATTTTCTGGCCAAATTACCGGGAGAAGAGGATGCCATCATTACCGATACCAAGAAAGTCATTCATACCCTCAATGCACTTTGCATTGAAATGGACAACCGGTATGATTTGCTAAAGGAAGCCGGGACCCGTAATATCAAGGAATACAATGAAAAGTTTGTCAGTCGTAAATTGAATCCCGAAAAAGGACACCAGTTCCTGCCATTCATCGTGCTGGTAATTGATGAATTTGCGGACCTGATCATGACTGCCGGAAAGGAAGTGGAAATGCCGCTGGCCAGGCTTGCCCAGTTGGCCCGTGCGATCGGAATTCATCTGATTATAGCTACCCAAAGGCCTTCGGTAAATATCATTACCGGGACGATAAAAGCCAATTTCCCCGTGCGGATTGCCTTTAAAGTGAGCAGCAAGATCGACAGCCGGACCATACTCGATGTCGGAGGAGCCGAGCAATTGATTGGAAAGGGGGATATGCTTATCAGCTATAATGGGGAATTGACCCGACTGCAATGTGCCTTTGTGGATACCCCGGAGGTGGATGAAATTACTGATTTCATTGGGGGACAGCAGGGGTATCCCCAGGCGTTCCTGTTGCCGGAATATGTGGATGAGAAGGAATTTGAGAACAAGGAATTTGATGTCAATAACCGGGACTCGCTATTTGAGGATGCCGCACGACTGATTGTACAGAGTCAGAGTGGGAGCACTTCCCTCTTACAGCGCCGCATGAAACTTGGCTATAACCGGGCCGGGCGCCTGATGGACCAGCTGGAGGCAGCTGGGGTGGTAGGCCCCAACCAGGGCAGCAAAGTGCGTGATGTCCTGATCAAGACCGATGCAGAACTCGAGCAATACCTGAACCAGGACAGAATTTGAAGACCTTGACTTTGGGCCATCCAAATTCCCAACTCTTTCCGCAATTTATTCAGCCTGGGCATCGTTACCCTTCCGGGTAACGGAAACTTGAGTTTAACGATTGGCTACTAGCAAATTAGAGGAGGTGAGATTATTTTTCAAAGCGCTATCTTCGTTGCCAAATGTCTAAATACCTGATTGTGGGGTTGGGCAACCCCGGAATAGAATATGCCCATACCCGGCACAATATCGGATTTGATGTGGTAAGTGCCTTCGTGCTGAAGCACGGAGGATTTTTCAGGACAGACCGGCTGGCGGAGGTCAGCGAAATCAAGTGGAAGGGCAAGACCTTTATTTGCATCAAGCCCACTACCTTTATGAACCTCAGTGGCAGGGCAGTTAAATATTGGCTGACCAAGGAAAAGATTGAAATCGACCATTCCCTTGTGGTGGTGGATGACCTGGCCCTCCCCTTGGACAAGCTCCGGCTTAGAAAGAGCGGAAGTGATGCAGGGCATAACGGATTAAGGGATATACAAAGCGTGTTAGGTACTGAGGCCTATCCCAAACTCCGTTTCGGAATAGGGAATCAGTTTCCAAAGGGCATGCAGGTGGAATTTGTCCTGAGTAAATGGTTCAAGGAGGAATTGCCGGTGGTAAGTCTCAAGATTGAAAAATGCGTGGAGGTGATTGAGAATTTTGCGACCATTGGCATTGAAAGAACCATGAATATTACGAATAATTATAATTTTAAACCTGAGTCCGGGCGTTAGATAAATTCTTTTTTTAATTTGTTTTGTATATTTTCGCCTGCGAAATCGGTGTACCCAGATAAAAAAGCTGATTAACAATGAAAATTTTCTGTATTGGACGAAATTATGCGGATCATGTAAAGGAAATGGGTAGTGACCTTCCCGAGGAACCTGTAGTTTTCATGAAGCCAAAGAGTGCTCTGGTTCAGGCGCATACTCCGTTTTATTATCCGGAGTTCACCAATGAATTGCATTATGAATGTGAACTGGTCGTTCGCATCAGTAAAAATGGAAAATATATCCAGGAAAAACACGCTTCCAACTATTACAATGCCATTACGGTAGGAATCGATTTTACGGCGCGTGATATCCAAAACCAGTTGAAGGAAAAGGGATTGCCTTGGGAAAAAGCCAAATCATTTGACAATTCTGCGGCCGTAGGAACCTTTGTGGACATTACCCCTGCCATGAACAAAAAGAATATCAATTTTTCCCTTTTGAAAAATAAGGAGGTGGTACAGAAGGGAAATACGGGCAAGATGATCTTTTCCATTGATGCCATTCTGGCCAATATCTCCAATTACTTTTCCCTGAATATCGGGGATCTGGTATTTACCGGAACTCCCGCCGGGGTGGGAGAATGTTTGGTAGGAGATGTCCTGGAAGCCTATTTGGAAAAAGATTGCCTGCTGAATCTGGAAATCAAATAAATTCTCAAGTTTCCCCTCGTATTTTTTCAGCTTAATAAACCGAGTGGTACAATTCGGGTATCCGGATGGACAAGTTTTTTCTTTCCATCCATTTACCTTGCTTGTCATTGGGTATATGGGTTTATCCAGGGTAGTTACCCAGGTCTTCCAATTCTACAGGGCAGAGCACCTGGGTAATGATCAGGCAAGTGCAATATCCAGCACCTGGTTCATAGTCTTCACATAATTGAATTTGAGCCCCTTGATATAGGCAGGATTGATCTCTGAAACATCCTTTTCATTTTGGGCACTTACGATGATTTCCCTCAGACCGGCTCTTTTTGCTGCCAGGATCTTTTCCTTGATGCCGCCCACAGGAAGTACCTGTCCTCTGAGGGTGATTTCCCCGGTCATGGCCAGGTAGGGCTTAACCTTACGGCCAGTGAAGGCGGAGGCCAGGGCCGTCATCATGGTAATACCCGCACTGGGCCCATCCTTGGGAACCGCCCCTTCCGGTACATGTATGTGTACATTTTTTTGGACAAATAATTCAGGGTTGATCCCGAATTTCTTGGCATTTGCCTGGAGGTAGGTCATCGCCGTTGTGGCGCTTTCTTTCATGACATTGCCCAGGTTGCCGGTAAGTTTCAGTTCACCCTTCCCATGGTCACTGGTCGTGGTTTCAATGAAGAGAATATCCCCACCCACATAGGTCCAGGCAAGCCCCACGGCCACTCCGGCCATATTCGCAGACTTATAAATTTCATTATTGTACCGGGATTTTCCCAGAATTTTCTCTACATCGGCAGCGGTGAGGGTAGGCTTCAATTTGCCTTTTTCAGCAAAAATCCTCGCCTGGTGACGCATGATGGCGGCCAGCTGGCGGTCGAGTTCCCGCACCCCGCTTTCCCGGGTAAAATCTGCAATGATCTTTTCCAATACGGCATTGCTGACCTTGAAGGGCGCAGCTTTCAGACCATGCGCTTCTATCTGTTTGGGAAGCAGGTGTCTTTTGGCAATTTCAATTTTTTCCTCGATCGCATAGCCACTCAGGTCTATAATTTCCAGCC